>JAVBLX010000182.1:0-15154 GCA_031553075.1 Acetivibrio sp. | reverse complement strand
GGACCAATCGGTGAGGATGATTTTTCGAGAGTACGGATGAAAAAACGTAGGTGTAGCGGGCTACACTGAGGCTTTTTCATTCGTGCTCTCGGGAAATCAGACCAGCGAATGGTCTAGTTATTTAGAAGATGGTGCACTAGTTCTAAACTGTCCCTTTTATTAAGTTGCATAAACCTGGAAACCAGTTCTTCCAGTCCATCCTTATGAGGTTTGGCGTTTTCACTTAAGAATTGATGATCACCTGTTTCAATGAATTTTGCCATTCCCTTTGTATTAGCCCAAAAATAAATGCCCCAATTCTCAAAATCCCATTCTTCCATGTAATTGTTACATTCAAAATCAATATAATATAATTTGTCGTTCTCTACTACAAAGTTAGTAGGAAAATAATCAATGTTCAGATTTTGAGCATAAAGGAGTCTGCACATCTCAAACATTTGTGCAACGTACTCATCCTTGAGCTTTCCTTGACCTACTATTTCGGCAATTGTTGAACCTTCTACATATTCTTTTACCAAAAACTGTCGTTCATCATCGTAACATATTAAATCAGGTATGGTAATTCCAACACGTTTTAGAATCTTGTAGTCACGAAGCTCTGATTTCAGCTTATTACTCTCAAATGTGTATGTATCACATGGTTCATAATGCATTTCTTTGAAAACAACATTTCGATTTTCATGTTTTGCAAGATATGAATTACCACCTTTTCCTTTCCCTATGTGCTTGATAATCTCAAATTCCATTCCATTACATTCAGCTTTTGTACCAAATTCAAGCATTTCTTTCTCCTCTCCCCGCACTCTTGTGCAAGCACAAATGAGGTAGGGCACACAAAAGTATTTTCTTTCACGTACCCATTGCTTTCCCCATATTATTTGTTTTTTATATCCATATACTTATAATTAAAAGTATAATTAATACCCAAATTAAAATAATCGGTATTGCGTAATACCATCCCTTTGGCTTTCCATCCTTCCACAGGTTGCCTGCCTCTGCCCGGCACTCCTCAAATATTTCTTTCGGAATCAGTTTTACAGTAAGGGCTATCAAACCTGGCAGTAATATTATATCGTCCAGATAACCTATCACAGGTATAAAATCGGGTATCAAATCAATTGGTGATAATGCGTAGGCAATGGTTATTCCTGCCAGAATTTTTGCCATAATTGGGGTATCTTTTCTTTTTAATGCAAGAAATACTGCCGGAATATCAACCATTAATTGCTTTGCACGTTCTTTAATATTCAAGTAAAGTCTCCTTCCCGTAAAATCAAGTAAATTGTAATATCAAATAAAATCGGTTCTTCCGCAAATGTACGTATTTCAGCTTTTCAGATTAAACAAACATTTAAGACTACTGGATTCCTCAAATCGGAATTTTGAGATTTACGGATATTTGCAGAAGAACCAATTTAAAAATGATTTTTAAATTTCAAAGTCGATTTTTTAAATGCGTTTCATGGCTTTAAGATAATTATGGTAAATCCTTTAGTTTCTGCTTTTCCTCATCAGTCAATGTATCCAGCAAAAAATTACGCTTCGTTTCCTGCGATTCCCGGTATGTTTCCATTGCTTTTTCGTTGGCAGCAATCATCTCTTCTCTCAGTTCTCTGGCAGACAACAGGGTACATCCGGCTCCTCTGATGATAATCTGCTGCAAGCCATCTGATGTAGCAACTTGAATTCGGTACTTTTTCTGATTATCGTGAGCAAATTTTTCAATATACTGATCTGCGGTCTGGGCTTCCCTGGTATAGACAACCTGGATGTTGTGATAGTCCACTACTTCTTCTTCATGTCCTTGTACACGGTAGGCATCAAATACAGCCATAATTCGGCATTTTCGAATGCCCTGATAATTGCATAACAAATCAAGGAGCTTCATTCTGGCGCCATCCATATTTCCCTCTGTCAGTTCTTTAAGCTCTGACCAGGCAAAGACGATATTATAGCCATCTACCAGAAGATATTCTTCCTGGGTTTCTTTTGGTTTCCTTACATGTGGGGTGGCGTTATAGTAGCTTTCAGCGGCTGCTTTTTGTCTTTTCCACACTGACTTTTTTCCTTGATTGGCAAAGAAGGTCTGATTGATAATCTTATCGATTTCTTCCGTTCCAATCCATAGTTCTTCCATCGTAGTTCCCGGTTCCATTCCCTGTCCTGTTTCCAGTGTATTCACAAGTTCCACTTTGGGCTGTAAGCAGCTTTCAAGATGCATATAATTCTTTACTTCATCCCAGCTTACCAGGAAGCCAGCTCCATGGGCACAAAAAACAGAACCGGTTGGATTGGCCAAATCCCGTTCGGAATCATAGCCTATGCTTTCTATTACCTCTGCTGTGTTGTGACATGGTTCATAACCTTTGAGGCTGCAAAACAATCTGCCAAGACCTTTGGTATAGGCAATGACCTCTTTTTGATAGTTTCTCATGGTAACCACCGGAGCACTTCCGGTCAAAACTGACATTTCTCCGTCGGTTTGGGATAGTTCACAGGTTCCCTTCATTTTTTCAACATCGGTCATAGCTCGACCCACCATATTTTCAGGAAGTTCGAGACGAAAACTATAATATGGTTCCAGTAATATGGATTCCGCCTGCTTTAATCCCTGACGTACTGCACGGTAAGTCGCTTCTCGGAAATCGCCGCCCTCCGTGTGCTTATTGTGGGCTCGACCAGAAACCAAGGTAATAATCAAATCGGTGATGGCTGTTCCGGTTAAAACCCCTTTATGGACTTTCTCAGCTAAATGGGTTAGAACAAGCCTCTGCCAGTTTTTACTCAGCACATCTTCACTGCATCCGGTTTTAAAATGCAAGCCGCTTCCGGGTTCTCCCGGCTCCAACAAAAGATGTACCTCTGCGTAATGTCGGAGTGGCTCAAAGTGACCTACACCTTCCACCATATTTGTTATGGTTTCTTTATATACAACCCTTCCCTCGCCAAATGTAATCTTTACTCCAAAACGGCTTTCTATAAGACTTTGCAGAATCTCCGTCTGCACTTCTCCCATAATATGTGCCTGAATTTCCTCTAATTGTTCATCCCAGATAATATGAAGCTCCGGTTCTTCTTCCTCAAGCTGACGAAGCTTGGGAAGTATCACTCTAGGATTGCAGCCTTCGGGAAGGACAATCTGATACGAAAGCACTGGCTCCAATATGGGACTGCCCGATGCTTCCTCTATTCCTAACCCCTCTCCCGGTCTGGTCCCGGTAAGTCCGGTTACTGCACAGATGGAACCTGCCTCTATTTCATTGACTGACACAAATTTTTCACCGGAGTAGAGACGAATTTGATTGACCTTTTCTTCCCAACTGCCATTTGTCAGAACAGCCCGGGCCTTCAATATTCCACCGGTAATCTTCATATGAGTAAGACGGTTTCCCTGTTCGTCTCTGGTGATTTTAAATATCTTAGCTCCCCATTCCTGTGGGTAAGAAGGTATTAAGGTATAATCTTCAATTCCCTGCATAAAGGAATCAATTCCTTCCAGTTTTAAAGCGGAACCAAAGAAACAAGGAAACACCCTGCGGTGCTGAATTGCCTTTCGAATTTGAATGTCTTCTAACTGTCCGGATTCCAGATAGGTCTCCATCATAGATTCTTCGCACATCGACAGTTCATCGTATAATACTTCTGTTTTAGCCTGTCCAAAGTCAACACAGCCATCATCTAACTGGTCTTTTAGCTCTCTTATTAGACGCTCTCTGTCCGTCCCGCTTTGATCCATTTTGTTGACAAATAAAAATACGGGGATACTATATTGTTCAAGGAGTTTCCATAAGGTTCTGGTATGTCCTTGTACTCCATCTGCCCCGCTTATCACTAAAACAGCATAATCCAATACTTGAAGGGTTCTCTCCATTTCTGCGGAAAAATCCACATGCCCAGGAGTATCTAATAAGGTAATCTGGGTTTCACCAATATCAATCATCGCCTGCTTGGAGAAAATGGTAATTCCTCTTGCCCGTTCCATTTCATCTGTATCCAAATAGGCATCCTTTTTGTCTACTCGTCCCAGCTTTCCAATTTTGCCGCTGCGATAGAGCAGGCTCTCCGATAAAGTGGTCTTCCCTGCATCTACATGGGCTAATATGCCTATGACTATTTTTTTTATCATTTCTTAAAATCCTTTATTATTTTCCATGATCAAATTCATCATTCTCTGTTTTCATATACGATACAGTGCCTGAATTTTTTTGATTATACTCCTGCTCCAACTCTTCAGCTAAATAATTATCACTCCGGCAATGCATATCAGAAATCCCTTCACTCATTTCCTGATAAAGCTCCGAGCGATAAAAAATGTCAAGTGCTTTCTCTAAAGAAATTCTTTTTTTTTCTGAAAACAATTCTATGATTCTGGAATATTTTCTTTGGAGCAAAATTTTATTATTAATAACCCCCTCTTCCTTCATATATTCTACAATATCCTCTACAATATAATCCTTACTCTGGGTATGAAGGATTTCATAATTTTGTATAATATAGCCATATAAAATATCACTTTTGTCTGAAAGCAGGCTATATACTTGATTTCCCTTTATATTAAGCTGTAATGCAACACTTTCAATGCAAAAAACAGAAAATTCTAATTGCTCTTTTGTTATTAACATATCTCTCCTCCCAACAAAATTTTCTTCCTGCATTACACATATATAGATTCTCATATGCAAAATAGGAAGCAGAATTGAAGTTTGCTTCCTTTCTGCTTCCTATTGTAAGACACATATAATCTATTTTCAAGAAAAAAAATTTTCTGAATCACATGTCATTAAATTTATCCAACTGCATTAAATGTCCCAGCTTCATAAGCGCGTTTAATAATATAGGATGGTGCATAATACCCTGCCGCATTATAGTCATCCAGCACATCTGTTATCGGCGAATTATATACTCTTATCATCCCTTGGACATAATCTTCATCATCAGAAAGAGTCTGTACAATCAAACGCTTATATACCTTTCCAATTGCTGTTGGCGATGGAATTACTGATACTAAATCTGGATCTACATCTGTTATATCAAAGCTTCCCTTTTCCAGCTGAAATTCCTTAATCCATTCATCTTCTATTTTTAATGGATTCTCACAGTGCAGTATACTTGCAGAAGAAATAAGCCTCACCAGTTCATCATATCCTATTTTATTAATCATGTAGCTGTTTTTCTGATGAATCTTTCTGGAGATACGTTCAACCATATAGCATACGAAATATAAATCATTTTCGTTGACTTCTTCTCCACCAAAAAGCTTATTTTCCATAATTTTCACTCTCCATATAACTAAGGCATTTTAAGGCATCCTCACTACAAAATACAATTTGATGAGTTGGATACTTAAACTTAACAAGTTCCCAAAATGCTGCTCTTGAGATATCCCCTTCTACATAACTTTCAATATAATCCCATATTGTATCATCGGCCATAGGGCCCTCAATAATATCGTAAGTATGCTCAATTCCCTTTCGACAGTTTGTAATAAAATCTAGCCATTCCTCTGTCATCTCATCAAATCTGAGCGTTTTTAATGCATCATTCTCTATATAATTATAACGATTAACAATATGCTCAGGATTTTTTACCTTACACCATTTAATTGCCTGCTTTTTCATACTTGTACAATAAAATCCATACCCAAAATCTTTATAAAAACCACTTGTTATAATGTGTGGTTCTTTTACAATCACATTACTTCCATGGTAAATAATCATGCTTCAATGCCCCTTTGCTTTTATTGTCTTAGTTTAGCACAACTGCCACATCGAAACAAGTAATTGCTATATCTCCCCAAAAAAATCTTTTGAGCGATTTTATCTATTTGACTTGTTTCCATAATTTAAATTAGAGTTTCAATTGCTACAGCCACCCCATCATTATCATTACTTACCTCATCCCCTCCCTATTTAGTTGTCATGCTAAAAATATCACAAAAATGGGTGTACTTTGGTTTGGACTTATAGTGCACATTTGTTGGTATTGACAAGACAAAAAGGAAGGTTCCATATCTGCAGAATTCACTGATGATATGGAACCTTGTATTACCCTATTTTAAATTAGCATTGCATACCTTCACGGCGTTTACTTTATACACTTACCCTTTCACAGCCCCAGCAGCAATTCCATTAATAAATTGCTTTTGCAGCAGAGAAAATACCAAAATCAATGGAAGTGCGCAGAGCACACAAGCCGCAAACAATACATTCCATTGGGCAGGATTTTCCCGGTCTCCTAAAAACTGAAGCATTCCTACCGGCAGAGAGTATTGATTAATCTTTGAAATAAATACCATCGGGAAAAAGTAGTCATTCCAAATCCACAATCCCTGGGTAATAACCACAGATACCGTTGCAGGTTTTAGCAAAGGAAATACCACAGCTCTGAACCTGGTCCAAAGTCCAGCTCCATCCAGATAAGCAGATTCCTCAATTTCCACCGGTACGCCTTTCATAAATCCGGTAAACAAAAAGGTGGAGAACGGCAGACTACAGGTAATGAACATAATCATTGGCGTAAAACGGGTATTGGGTATGTTCAGATGACCAAACATCTGGGCAATTGGCACGATTACCATCTGTGCCGGAATTACCAGCCCCGCAATGAAAAAATAGTAAAGTCCTTTGCTGAAAGGGGTTTTGATTCGTGCAATTGGATAAGATGCCATAGTGGCAATTAATACAATCATCAATACCGAACCGCCGGTGGTCATCAAGCTGTTTAACAACTGCGCCGGATAATGCATTCTGGTAAAAGCTGCTATGTAACTGGTCAGAGTGAACTGTTGAAATAGCAGCAGCGGTGAGCGCATGTTAGTTGGTTCTCTTAAGGAGCTGGAAAACACAATTAATAGCGGTGCAATTACGGTCAGGCAGAACACAATCAAAATCAGGTAAAGAACCAGAATTCCCGGAGTGATTCTTGCCTTTGATTCTACTTCCCGGTAAGCACTTTTCTTTTTGCCAAATAAACTCATTATAATTCCACCTCCCTCTTATTCATAAAGATTAACATGAAAATAGTAATCAGTATAATAACGATAAACGCTACCACCGAAAAAGCACTGGCCTTTCCCATCATCTGGTCATTAAAGGCAATCCGGTAAATGGTAAACATCAACGTATTGGTTGATTTTCCAGGACCGCCATTGGTCATCAGAAAGGCATAGTCAAAGGCCTTTAAGCCACCAATTACACTTAAAATTACATTTATGGTTACGGTTGCCGAAATCAGGGGCAGCTTTACGTTGCGAATGAGCTGCCATTCCGTACAACCATCTATTTTTCCTGCTTCAATCAAACTATCATCAATGGTCTGTAAGCCAGCCAGATAAATAATCATCGTGGAGCCAAAGCCCTTCCACATTTCTACAGCGGCAATGGCAAAAAGAGCGGTTTTAAAATTCCCCAGAACATTAAAGGTTGAACCCTCCAGACCTACCAGGTTCATAAGGGTGGCAATCATTCCGGATTCGGGCATATAGACATATGACCAGATAAAGCCGGTAACAATTGCGCTAAACAAAGCTGGTATATAGGCGGCTGTCCGAAAAAGCCCCTTTCCTCTGGTTTTTACGTTTAAAGCAAGGGCAAGAGCCAAGCCCAGGAGGTTACTTCCTGCCACAATGATAATGGCATAAACAAGCGTATTTTTTATGGAATTCACTAAGGTTCCTTCCTTAAACAAGGTAACATAGTTCTGTAATCCCACAAATTTATAGTGATAATCAATTCCGTTAAAATTTGTTACACTGTAATAAAATAATTGAAAAACCGGAATTACCCAGAAGGTAAGAAATAATGCAAGTGCCGGAACGACAAATAAATACATCCGATTGGGAAAAACGAGAGAGATATTTGATTTACGTCCTTTTTTCTTTTTATCCATCTTTATCCTCATTTCTGCGCTGCTTTTTTGCCTATCAAGTTTGTGGTTGCAGCACAGACACAAACTTACTTCTCTCATAAGACTGGGGCTGTTTCGAATTCTACAGCCCCAATCAAATTTTCCAATATACGTTCATTTCCTGTCATGCCAACACTGACATCACAGTCAGATAATTGTAATTATTCGTGAGCAATCAATTCATCGAATTTCATCTGCATTGCATTTACTGTATCTTCTACACTGATTTTCTGACCACCTACCATGGCACTGAATTGAGCTTCCATTTCATTTTCAACACCTGCCGGCCATCCCTGATTACACCAGTAAAACGCTTTTCCCTGATTATAAAGATCGACAAAGGTCTGGAATAATGGATTTACATTATCAGAACCATATCCATAAGTAGGAATAGAGGTTCCCACATCTACATTGGCTTTCCAGATATCAGACTCGCCGTCAAACCACAGTTCGAAGAGTGCTTTACATTCTTTAACATACTTGGAACCGGAATAAATTGCCGGACCGGCTCCCATGGCCATAGCAGCATACAAATCCTGTCCTGCATCATTACCAGGTAATGGGAAATATCCTCTTTCAAAGTCTGCGGCACCCTGTGCACAGATTGCGGATGAGTTGAAGGAACCGTCAAAAGTCATGGCTGCTTCTCCATCTACAAACTTCTGAATAGCCTGTTGTGCACCAAGTCCAAGAGAAGTATTGGCAATATAGCCATTGTCATATAAGGTTTTATACATATCCAGAACTTTATCCCAGGTACCGGCATCGGTGTATTTTGTTTCACCGGTTCTTAACTGGTCATCATAGGCTGCATTTTTTGGATATACCTGATTCGCTGCAATCTGATACAACCCAAACTGTAATACGTACATATCCTTGTCACCCATAACGATTGGCTGAATTCCTGCATCTTTCAGTACTTTACAGCAGTTTAAGAATTCATCCCAGTTAGTTGGTACGGATAATCCGTTTGCATCAAAGATATTTTTGTTATAGTAAGTACCTAAAATGGTAACGCTGGTAGGTACTGTGTAAATGTGTCCATCGTATGTAAAGGATTCTTTTCCTGCATCACTTACATTTTTCATTACATTCAAATCATCCAGTGGCTCAAGGTAACCAGCTTTTGCCAATGCTATGGTTGAGTTTGCACCTGCATATTTAGGCTGTACCAAAACAATATCAGGGCACTCGCCGGAAGCCAGTTTGGTTTTTAATGCGGTGTAGTACTGATCATCCGGAAGCTTGGTAACTTCCAAAGTGATATTCGGAAATGCTTCTTTTACAAGCTTTGGTAAAATAGTTGTTTCAAAATCATTTTCTGCTACGGTTCCGGAATACATCATGGTGATTGTAATGTTTTCCTGTGATGCACCACTGTTGTCCTGTGCAGCTCCTGTGTCATTTTGTTGTTCTGCAGTATTTGCTGCATCTGATTGAGCATTCTGGTTATCTCCTGAATTTCCACATCCGGTAAGAGTAGCCATGGTCATGGCACCAGCCAAAGCAAGTGCTAAGATTTTCTTTAACTTCATAATTTTCCTCCCTGTTTTGTTGCTTTATTTTCTTTACACTCTTATCTTATCATAGTTATGGTGTATTTTTGTTTGCATTTATGGTGCACTTTTGTTAGTTCATTTTCTATGCTTACTATAAATAGGGCTGTCGCAAAATGAATTTACTCTTCCATATATAATGATTGATTCACTGAATCTTCATTATATATTACAGTAAAAGCTCATTTTGCGACAGCCCTATTTTCTAATCTAGGAATCTGATGTACTAGTACAGTGTATCGTAAGTTCGAGTGCAAAGAGTGCCTGATATCCGCATCAGAAGGGGGTCTGCAAAGCGACGGCGTAGTGGTCTCTACGGCTAGCTTTGAAGGCAGGTTTCTGGTGTGGATAGCGGGTGCTCTTTGCACATGAACTTATGATACACTGTACTAGTTCCTCGGCGTCAATTCTCCGCCGGATGGTTTAATTGTCGCCGTGATTATTGCCACTTTAGAATATGTCGCACCTAACTGCTCCATATCCTCCGGCTCTCCGCTTAAAAGCAAGTAAGCGTCAATGTTCTCCGCATTGGCCATTTCGTTTGGCACTCTGCCAAGAGGAAGATTTAACGCTTGCATTCCCAAAAGGGAATTGGTCTGATTTACAACCATATTTACCCCGTCCAGACTGTTCCTTGTGACTTCAAAACTCACCAAAACATCACGGTTAGAGTGATTCCAGGTCATGATACGGTTATTTTCCCCATCAAATCCAGTTGGAAGCCAGCCGCTAGCCGCACTGCCTTCATAGGTGTGAGTGTCAGGATCCCAGGTGTTGTCGGCTCCACGCTCGTATTCAAAGGTCATTGCGCCCCATGCGATATCTATTTTATAGATTGATTGGCTGCCATCCTTAACTTTGGCTTGGACGTCCACATCGTAACTCTCATTAAGAGCAATCGCCTGGTCGTTTCCAAAAATTGCATAGGTGGAAAACTTTGTGGTGTAGATTATAATTTCACTGGCAGCGACATCAACAATATAATGCTCTTTGCTGGATGTGTCGCTTGATATCTCTTCTGCCCTGCCATCGTGATAACGGTAGACACGATAATAAGTTTTGCCTGCCAGGTCACCCGTCAGGAAGATATGCATTTCCAATGGAACAGATAATTGGGTCAGAGTTGTTTCTTCAACCGTTGAGCCGTTGTCTACCGCTTTGGTAAGAGTCGCATCAAAGAAATAAACCTCACTGCCTTTGTCGGCAACCGTCTTGATTGCATCTACTCCAATCGCTTGACTTGTGATATCACTAATATTGAGGGAAAGTGTAACGGTATTGTCGCCAACTATATCGGCTGGTGTAACGACACTTTTAATAACCTTGTCCAGATTGGACTGCTCTGTAACCGAAAAACCATTTTCGGTACTGGTGTTGTCTCTGACGATGGTTTGTGTTTTCATCCCGAAGGATGCCGTCATAACACCGTCTGCTGCTGTGCCGCTCCATTTTATCCACTTGCCATATGTAATGTTTGCCAGTCCCTGGTCGTCGAGGAGCAGCAATTGGTATTCATACGGATTCCCGCCTGGTGCAGACTTCCATACCGGATAACTGCCGCTGTAGGTGCCTGTTTGGGCATTATATGCTGCTTCAACATATACATTGGCATGCTGACTGATGATATAACCACTGACTGCATCACCATAGTTACGCCAGAGGATTTTCAGCTTTATGCTGGCCGGCGGATTAACAACGTCGTTTTGTGGCGTTACCACAAACGAGGCATCAAAATTATTCGGGTTGAAGGACAAGGTAATGTCATTGTCTGAATAAGACACATCATAGTTAGACAGATCGGCTGTGACTTTGTAGGTATAGGGATTCCCGCCTGCGTCAATTGCCGGCTGAGATGTAAATTGATAACTCTGTGTATAGGAATCGTCTACGGTAGAAAAAGTTACCTTCTGCGTGGCAAGTACTGAAAAATCACCTGTCGTCTTGCGCCAGAGCGTAAGTTCCGCTGAAGACGCACGGGTATTCGCAGGAACCGAGTTCTCTCCGCCATTATAAGTGTAGCCAATCGTCACCGTACCTCTGATGGAAGTATCTTGAACCCAATACGCATTGAGCGTGGCAGCCGAAGCCTGATCCCACAGCCTTGCACTGGTACCGTCGGCGTTATAATATTTTGTCCCACTGCCATTTGTTCCTGTAAAATAACCACCGAAAGTGTAACCTGCACGAATCGGCTTGGTCATTGATGGCATGGCAGCGGCGTAGGTGGTTGAAACACTTGCTGTGCCGCCTGTGCCGCTTTGGGGGTTTAGTGTAACGATATAGGTATTCGCCGTCCATCTTGCATACAAGCTGGCAGCGGCAGTTTTATTCCAGGTACGGGCTGATGCACCGGCAGCGGTGTAATACTGGGTACCGCCGGTTGATGCCGACGTATCATAATATCCGCCGAAGGTATAACCCGTACGGGTTGGTGCCGTTGTCGTAATCGCCGGCATTGCTGAGTCATATGTAGCTGCTACGTTTGTTGTTTGACCACCCGAACCGGAATTTGCACTGAACGATATGGTATAGGTGTTGGGCGTCCATCTTGCATACAAGGTGGTGGCAGCTGTTTTATCCCAAGCACGTGCTGATGCACATGCGGCGGTGTAATACTGGGTACCGCCAGTTGATGCAGAGGTGTCATAATATCCGCCGAAAGTATAACCTGTACGGGTTGGCACAGTTGTCGTGATTGCCGGCATAGCCGAATTGTAGGTGGCTGTCACATTTGCTGTTTGACCACCCGAACCAGAATTTGCACTAAACGAAACCGTGTAGGCATTTGCTGTCCATTTGGCGTAGAGCGTACCACTGTTGGTGTTAAGAATCGAGCCGGAGGCGTTAATAACCTGGGTTCCCCCGCCACCGGTTGAGGTATAATAGCCGCCGAAGGTATAGCCGGTTTTCGATGGTACCGTTATACTGTAAAAATTTGATGTTGAACTTGTTGACATCCACGCCACTAAGCCCTGATAACCCGAACCAACGTAATAGCTTGTTGTTCCGGCAGTCGTAGCGGATTGATTATTCAGGGATACGCTGCTATAGCTGGGACCGCTTATATTGAAATAGGCGGCTGTTCGAGTCGTCGAGTATTTCGTAAGGATACAATAGTAGGTTGTGTTCGCTGCACACCAGTAAGTCAAAGAGAAATTTCCGTCACCGCCCGAATCGTCATTAAGCGCCAAAGAATAACTCTCTGCCGTAGCGTTCTTATATCCGTTAGAGGTTAAACTGCTATAAACCGTGTTATAGTTACCACTGCTGCACAGGTAAAAGTAAGGGTCACCTAAGCTTTTGCTATATGAATAAAATGTATAAAAACCCGTGGTTGATGGCACAAACGAATAAGCATTAACACCCCAATCTGTAGCAAGGTCATAATACTTTGACGCACCGACTGTGGTAGAACCATAGTTATTTCCACTATACGCCAAAGCATTGACGGGGAATTGCAATATGAGCAGCATCACGGTAAGTAGAATAACCGATATACGTTTCCAAAGACTCATTTCCTGTCACCTGCCTCTATTATCACTTCATTGAGAAGCGATGGAGTGTTTCTGACATCCCTCACCTCTCACAAATCACTTTTATGTCCGCTGACTTCGGACGTTCTGAATTTTACACATGTTTCCAATATCTTAATAATAACAGCTTAACTACATCAAATTAACATCAATAAGTGTACTTTTGTGTGACTTTTATTTGCGTGTATGGTATACTTTTGTTAGACAAAACACTGTAGTATACTTAAGTCGCTTTGCGGCAGACAGGAGCTTTTTTTTACGTATGAAGCTAAAAAACAAATTTTTATTAATATTTTTGCTGATATCCACCATCCCTATCATTATCATAACTGCATTTACCTATGACAGATATACCCGGCTGGTAGAAAGTCAGACTTCGCAAATGGCTGACAATATTTTTGAAAAGGCTGTTTTGGAGGCCAATACTACGATTGGCAACATTAAACATATTTCGGAAATTTTTAATTTCTACTCGGAAAATGACAATTCCATTATTGATGATATTAAAAAATATACTGGTGACAATTATACTCCTTATGACATTTTTCTAAGTAACCAAAACCTGAATTATATCTGCAAAAACCTGATTTTTTCCTATGATTATATCAACGGAATCTTTATTTTCACCCCCAGTGGCCCCGTTTTGGGATATGGTTTTGGAAATGGCATCGGGATTCATCCATCCTATGACCCCAAGGAAGATTCCTGGTATAAAAAAACGCTGGAGCTTCATGGAAAATACTACATCAATGGCATTAACGAAAAAGCTTTTATTCTGAACACCAGCCCCTCCATTTCATTTTCCCAGGCTCTATACGATGTCTATACCCACGAATTTCTTGGTGTTTTATTTATTGACTGTAACCCTAAGGTTTTTGATTTATCCAATGTTAATACCCTGCCTGACATTGCCATGCTGGCTGTGGAAAATGATTTTGGTCATATTCTATATTCCAATGTGGACTCCTTGAAAACCAATCTGACTCCTGCCAATGCCAGAGTGAAGTCAACCCCATTGGATATAGACAGCCTGCGGCTTATTTTTTCCGTTAATTATGAGGATCTATATAAGGAATTTCAGTTTACCCGTACCATGATTTTAGCCATTGCAGCCATTTGCGCTATTGTTTTCGTCGTTATTTCCATTCTTCTTTCCGGTTCCGTCACCCGACCTATTTCAAATTTGAGTAAGCGGATGTCAGAACGTTCGGAGAGAATGGGACGCAAGCTGGAAACTTCATCAAAATATTTAGACCGCACAGATGAGATTGGTATTCTCTATAATGAGTACAACCGGATGATGGAAACCTTACAGCAGTACATTGAAAAAGAGTTGCAATATAAGCTGATTACCCTGGACTCTCAGATGAAAGCACTGGAGGCCCAGATTAATTCCCATTTCCTTTATAATACCCTGGAATCCATTAATAGCATTGCAGAGATTGAAGAAGTGGAAAGTATTTCAATCATGTCTCTGGCCTTGGGCAATATGTTTCGATATAGTATTAAAACGCAAAGTGAACTGGTAATGGTAGATGATGAACTGAAACATGTAAATGACTATGTTTCCATCCAACGGATTCGATTTGACAATCGTTTTAAACTTATTCTGGATATCCCGCCAGAATCATATTCTCTAAAGGTCCTGAAACTGATTATGCAGCCAATTGTGGAAAATGCCTTTTATCATGGTCTCAAATACTGTACTTCCGGAAGCTACATTAAAATCCACTTATACCAGAAAGATTCCTATGTCTTTATTGAAATATCTGATGACGGAATCGGCATGTCACCAGAACAGCTGTCGGCCTTGCAGTCAAAACTGAAAGAAAAGGCCGAATTTACAGAGTTAGGCCAACGAAACAAGCAAAGTATTGGTATTTTAAATATTCATACCCGTATTTCTCTTTATTATGGTGAGGGGTACGGTTTGGAAATTCAAAGCCAAGAAGGAGTTGGAACTACTATTTCTATTAAGCTTCCTCTTATGACAGATTAACCGATAAAAATTGTAAGAAGACTAGTGTACTGTATCATTCATAATTAGCTAAACAGCACTGCCTATTTTGCCATCTGCCGCGTTGTCATCAGTCAGCGTAGCCCACTACGCCTCCATCTTCCGCCTTGCAGCTGACAAAATATTCAGCACTGTTTAGCTAA
>JAVBLX010000147.1:0-32850 GCA_031553075.1 Acetivibrio sp. | reverse complement strand
TGATAGATTCGCTGAGGATGATTTTTCGAGAGTGCAAATGAAAAAACGTAGGCGTAGCGGGCTACGCTGAGGCTTTTTCGTTTGTGCTCTCGAGAAATCAGACCAGCGAAGGTATCAATTATTTATTCTTCGATGTACTAGTGTACTGTATCATTCATAATTAGCTAAACAGCACTGCCTATTTTGCCATCTGCTGCGTTGTCATCAGTCAGCGTAGCCCACTACGCCTCCATCTTCCGCCTTGCAGCTGACAAAATATTCAGCACTGTTTAGCTAAAGATGAATGATACAGCACACTAGTATAACTGATTTTATAAACATATTGTTATACCGTATTTAAGATATAATAGCAGTCTAAACTGAGGCTCTTTGCATTGTGCTCTCGGAAAAATAGACCAATAATGACGCACAAGAAATCAGGAGTCATATGCAACTGCCACAATACTGTCTGCATCTTCATCTTCCAATCCCTTAATTACGAGTCCACTGCTTTTATATAAAAAAATAGTCTCATAAAGCTCCTGCGTAATCCGTTCTCCCGGGACAATAATAGGAATCCCTGGCGGATATAAAAAAGCATATTCCAAAGAGATCAATCCATCTGCTGCCATAAGATGTATTGGCTTTCCACACATCCTCCCAGCCTCATAGGGTGTTAGAGCCATCTCAAAAACTGGCAGGTATCCAACCTTTTGCTGACCTTTCCTAAACATATAGTCCTTATCCTGCTCCTCACAACATTTCAGCTCATTTTCAAAGAGTCTCCCTTGAGCCTTGGATTGTTGGAAGAGTTCTTCATCCAGCTCCTCTAAAGCTAGAATTAGACGCTCATATCCTGCTTCCCGATCTCCCAGGCCAGTCATGGCGATTACATAATCTATATGCTCCGCCTCCATCTGAAGGCGATATCTATCTCGTAGTATATCATAAAGCTGCGCACCTGTCATACTGGTTTTTTTAACGGATATCACCAGCTTGGAGGGATCCTTTCTATTCTTTTCCACTTGCAGAACCCGAATCAGCTTCAAGCCTTCTGCACGTTTATAAAACCTGGTAAGCTCTGTATCCCAATTATCAAAAAGCTCCTTTGATTCTTCCAACAAATCCAGGCAATTTTCAATTCCTGCCATCAATAGATACGAAGGACTGGAAGTTTGGTACACACTAAAATAATCCTTTACCCGCTTCAGAGAAACCCGCTCTGGATTCACGTGAAGTAGCCCCGTCTGGGTGAATGCCGGCAAAGTTTTATGAAGACTGTGTACCACAATATCTGCACCCTTTTCAATACTATTCTCCGGAAATCCTACGTGAAATCCAAAATGCGCACCGTGTGCTTCGTCCACCATTAATATACCGCCTCTTTTATGTACCACCTGAGCAATGGCTTTCACATCTGAGACAATTCCTTCATAGGTAGGGGAAGTAATTACTACCAACTTTGCTTTTGGATGTTCTACAAGTGTCTTGTCCACATTTTCAGCGGTTACAGGTCCACTTATCCCCATTTTTTCCAAATATTGTGGATAGATATACACAGGCCGAAGTTGATTTACCATAATTCCATGATAAACCGATCGATGACAGTTTCTTGCTACAATCACTTCATCTCCATAAAAGGCTGCCGATGCCATCCCAATCAAAATCCCCGCAGTACTTCCATTAACAAGCAGAAAGCTCTCTCTGGCCCCATAAAGAGCTGCTGCCCGCTCCTGTAATTCCTTTAATAATTCCTCTGGCCTGTGGAGATTGTCAAATCCATCAATCTCTGTAATATCTAGAGCATATGGATTGTCCATTTTCATCAAATCAGTATTTCTCTTGTGTCCTGGCATATGAAACGGGTAATAACCACCTTGGATATATTCTTCTAACTGATTCTTAAGTTTTCCCATTTTCATCTCCCTTCTATGCTCCCAGCACCCCTATTCCAAGCGTCTTTGTTCTCCAACACAGTTACATTTTTCCTATCTGGCATCGTAATTTATCTATCGTAATTTATCTATCGTAATTTATTTATCCAGTTCATCTGTTACAATTTATCTATCATAATTCAACTGCCTATAATTTATACCTACAATTCTACTACCCACAATTTAACTACCTATAATCCTGATTCTTATAATTCTACTAACTATAGTTTATTAACATTATTTTTTTTCAAGCAATAATAGTGTATAATATGAATTACCAGAATGCAAGCTAGTGCACCATCTTCTAAATAACCAGACCATTCGCTGGTCTGATTTCCCGAGAGCACGAATGAAAAAGCCTCAGTGTAGCCCGCTACACCTACGTTTTTTCATCCGTACTCTCGAAAAATCATCCTCACCGATTGGTCCAGTTATTTAGAAGATGGTACACTAGGTTTCCTACACTCTTTGTCCCACTGCCACACTTGACATACAATTTTACTTGTTCTTATATGGAAATATAGTAAACGTAATGTTGATTTACAAAGAGTACAAGGTTTGGCAAAACCGAGCCTTGTACTCTTTGAATTATCTTAATAATCTACTAGTGATAGTGAAAGATTTTCAGAAAATACTGTGATTGAAGTGCCTATTTCAAATGAATTACCGCTTGAAATAAAGGGTATTATGCTGCTCCCAATTCTTAAAATTGAATATCCATCGTCATCAACAGAATCTAAAACTCCAGAAAGCGAAACTTTATCTTGATACATTCTGATGGAATGTTCTTCTGCCTCATTTTTTGTAATATCCTTATTCCATACTAAAGTGTCTTCAATATCTAACTCAACATGATATTCACAACTTACTGAAGGCATTTCGCCTTCCCATACAGCAATAGCACTTCCATATTCTGTTGAAAAATCTATCATAACATTTGAATCTACAGCTTTTGTTCTTTCTACAATTATCTTCATATTTATATTCATTCCTTTCTCTACTCAAGGCACAACACGTTATGTTAAGTATTGACTTCGAGCATTTTTCCTTATATATTCTTATTAAAAAGCTCCAATACACTACTGCTATATTCTTTTTCGGTCTAATATCATTTCTATGGAATAATTCTTTGCAAGATATTGTTAACCGTCATTGTATCCGAAAAAGAGTCATAAACCCATGTTTCAAAATGGAAATGTCCTTTTGGTGTTCCCATACTTTTTTCTCCCCTATAGTCCCATAATCATATTTTACTATAGAATATTTTCTTGTAAAGCTCTTGATGAACTTGGACTTTACATCTGTTCAATAAATTAATTTAAGTAAGGCACTTCCATAAATAGATTACCAATTTCCTTCTTCAAAATCATCTGACTCAAGCTCTTTTACAAAAACCGATATCCAGCGTGCCGTATGTTCTACAACGTCTGTTTCAATAAAGACCCCCTTGTCAGATTCAAATACCTCTTCAAATTCATCATAAACAAATGAATTATCAAATTCAAGAAAATCTGTTTCTTTCATACCTACTGATATCTTATCAAATAGCTTTCCTTTATACTCATCCAATGTAGTAATCTTAAATAATTTACCATTAACCAGATGAAAAAATAAGTACATACAATTATCTATTTCATACCTAACCCATAAATTATTTAGCATAACACCTTTAACTTCAGCACTACCTAATAAATCTTTTAAATCTCTTATCGTACTATATAATTTAATTCTTCCCATACCTTCATATGGAATTATTGGTGCATATTTATCTATCATTTTCCACCTCCAGTAAAAATAAGTGTTGCTGTTTCTAAGCCATCACTCTTATACAATGCCTCTGCGCCGTCAATAATTTTTATTATTCCTTGATCTGTAGTACTAATTTTTACATATGGACTTGCTCCATGTCTACCTCCCCCAGGAGAAACTTGCACTTGAGATATATTTTTGCCTCCTCCTGGATTGTTTAACTGTATTATTTGTGCACCAGACCTAGATTTCGTAGAGTTTTTAATAGTAACATCATATCCTTCTTTTCTTAGCATATCTGCAATCTCGTTTGCAGATTTACCTCTGAATGCTTTAGGATTAGCCTTTAAATCACTAATTGTTACCCTACCTTTATTAAAAATTGATTTAGTGCCACCCTTAATCTTCTTTATTGCAGCAACCACCTCGTCCCAGACCTTCATTGCGTTTTTCCCGACTTTTTTTACCACCACTTTCTTTACCACTTTCGTAGTTTTTTCCACTTTTAGTGCAACTTTTCCCCCAGTCGCAAAAGTTCCTGTCACTGGTATCCCGGCAGCCGCCGATAACGTCGCATTCACCTTATCTCCTCTCAAGCCATAAAGGATAGCATTAACTAAATCGGCTGGCTCTCCTACACCAGGGAAAAATCCTACTACATCCAGTGCTGTCTGAAACAGGTCCAAAAATGGATGGTAATCACTATGCTCCTCCTGTCCCTTTATTAACCTGTCCTTAAAATAGCGCCGGGGATCTTCCAAATCTGGAAGCTCTTTCTTCTTCGCTTCATATTCTTCTTGGAACAGTTCCTGAAATTCCTTCATCCCATGGAGTCCCTGTACCTTAAATCCGTTCTTTTCCGCCCCTTCTGGCATTAGGTTCATAAAGTCCGAAAGTGTCAGCTCTTTCTTTGGCATTGTCCCCCACTCATATTCCTTCGACAGCGGTATATCATAATACCCTCCAATTCCCACAATATTTTTTGTAGTGATTTCTTCCGCCTTAATTTGGCTGATTGCTTCCGTCACGCCATTCTTAAAATCCAGCCATAACGGATAATCCAGCCATTCATAAACACTCCCATAGGCGGAACGGATGTAACTATTCAAGTGCATCAGCTCATCACAATACTCATGAATCTGATCCACCTGGCTGGTATACCCAATATCCGGAAGTCCCATTTCCATAATACTATTATTGCAGTCTTTAATGATTTTGTCTACCTCCAACCAATGCTCCGATAGCTGATAGGAATCATATTTCTCACTGCATTTTTCCTCGAACCTTTCGCTTACTTTTTTTATCTCCATATGTACTTCCTTTCTCAAACACCCGCTCTCAGAGAGCTGCCTTTTTCTCCTATGGCTTTGGCACTACTCCGGCATCGGATGTTCCCACCGTCCCAATCTTCCTGGCTTGCTCACGGTCACGTTGGTAAAAGGTTTCATAGGTTACAGAAATGTACTGGCGCATTTTTTCATAAAGCCAACATAGCTTTTCCAAATGGCTGTATAAATACTCCAAAAAAGACCTTATTTCCTCCGTCGCATACCCCTGGTAAACTTCTTCCAGAGAACCCTTCAGTCTCTCCGTCTCTTTCTGGGCAAGCTCTACCATCCCCTTTATGGATTCCAGCTTTTCCATATACCTCTCCATTCCTTCGCCAATCTTAGTTCTCTCCGCCATCTTCTTTCCTCCTCGTATGATAATGATATTCTTTAATTCACTATTGACATTTCTTCACTGGCCTTTTTTCTTATAGACTCTTAGAATCTATAAACCTTGATATATCTGGATTTCTATTTCTTTTTTATCACTTGCTTTTACTTGCTTTTCTAATTACTTGCTTTTTTCACCAAAAGTCCTTAAAAATCGCGGAAAAGCCAATTAAATATTCTTTCCTGTTTCTGTTCTTCGCCAGTAACTTCCGGTTCCCACTCTTCCGGCTCCCACTCTCCTGGCAGCCCTAGAAATTTCCGAAATGCCTGTTCCATTTCGCCTCCAGATAAGGCTTTTATCTGCTTTCGGTTCAAGTCATACACAAAGCCAGAATCCTCTGTCCAGCCAAAAACACATTCCCGAATAGTCTCTTGATTCTGGTATTCGCCCACCACCAGCAGTCTTCCCTTCTTCTCTTCTTCTAAATAGGCAGCCCAGTCACGATAAGATAATGCCTTCCATTTTTCTTTCAGAGTCCCAGTCTCCATGTTTTTTAAAAACAAAGCTTTAGTTAAAAGTAGTTCCATCAATTGTACATGATCCGTGCAAAACATCTCATACCCATCTTCTTTGGGTTCCAGTACCACACAGACCCCATTGGGAAGCAACGCAACTTTGAGATGGTTTAAAATCAAATGGGTTTCACTGTTCCGATATAATTCATAGGCCCGTAGAATTGCCGTCCCTTCCAGGGTCAGATGGTTCCCGGCATCCAGAATCTTTTTTTCCCTGAGTCGGCTCTTAGTCCGCTCCACTATCTCTTCCGTTTTCTCCCCTTCGTCCAGCCCGATGGCAATCCGGAAAGGTTCCGGCCCACTGCTAATACTATGAAAACATAACATCTCTTCGTGATGAAATCTCATGATATTTTTTCCACCTCCTTATAAGCCATCCATCCTACGTCATAAAATTCCTCATCCCGTTCCAAATAGTCTTGAATCTTCTGATTAGCATCTTTCACAGGCCCCATGTCTTTTTCTCCATTGGCAATGGCTTCATGGTATTTTAATACCAGATCAAGAAAGGCCACCCCTGCCAGATGGGCATCACCTTCCCATACCTGTTCGTCCTTTATGGCATGATGAAGCTTCCTGCCTTCTTTTTGGGCTGCACTCAGAAGATAATGGATTCTATCCAAAGTTTCTCCCATTTTCTGCAGTTCCTCGGTATCACACCGGAATGTATTCATCGCAACTTCCTCCTTATTGTCCTTCTTTTCGGCATGGTTCTGCCGTTCTGGTTATCTTTTCTTCTCGACGCTCTCCCGCAGCCTTCTCTCTGCCTCTTCTCGCAGCCTTCTCTCTTCCTCTTCCTGACGACGGAGTTTTTCCGCTACCTGAATCCAATGTACCGCCTGGTTGTTAGCCTCATTTTTTCCAGAGCTTATACTCGTCTGGGCCGAAAGGCAGTTCTGGTAAATCTGTTCCCCATGCAGATGATGGATTTCTGCCTTCTCCTCCAGGGTTGTCTTTATCTTTCCTTCTGCCGAATCCGGCTCTTTCTGCATTCGGGCATGAATCTCGTTTTCTATCTTCTTTCCTTCCTGAATTCTCTCATCCAGCTTCTTTAACTGTCCCTCCAGATAAGAGGCCAGTGCCGAATAATCCGCACTTTTTTGAAATGCTTCCCTACTGGTCATTTGGTTTCGCCCCCTTAAAATTTTAATTGTATACAAAGTGCTTTCTCCCAGAACGTGTTTGAAAATTGCTTGTCTCTATCTGCGTCCACTGGCGGGATGAAAATCCCAAATTCAATAGGCGTATGGGCTACGATAATCGAATTTTTAGCAATCCGCTGAGTCGGGCGTGCAGACCCCCTGTACAAGCAATTTTCAAACACGCTCTAAGGCTATAGCCTCTGACTGTAATAGCCAGAGGCTCTCCCTGCTTAAAACTTACCTGCTTAAACGCTACCTTCCCTAAGCATTAAACTGTCGTGCAATATCTGCATCGGTTTCTTCCACAATTTTTGCAGTAGAATCCAATGCCGCTGCGATCTCGTTGATAAGATCCTGCGCCTTAGTGAAGCCTGGTCTAAGCTCCCCATATTTTGCAGCATAAGAATCGCTGGCAGCGCCTTCCCATTCTTCCTGAAGCGACTTCAAAAGCTTGTCCATGGAGGAGATTACCTCCCCTACCTTTTCTGCTTCCCCTCTGTACTGTGTTGCGCGACTCCGCATTTGACTGGGGGTCATTCTGATTTGTTGATTTGCCATTCTTTTTTCCTCCTAAAAGTATTTTTTTATTGATACCGGCTCCATATGAGTGAAAGAAAAAGCTTTCACTTTTGACAGTTATGATTTCACTTTTGCAAGCATGTAAAATCACTGCACCTAAATATGTCCCCGGGTCCAATCTTAAATTAGCACTGTCTTTATCTTCTGCAATCGATTTTCCTTTATATAATAAGCATCTCCCGGCTCAATGGCCTTTTTAAATGCTCTGGCGGCAGTGGTTGGAACATCGGTCAGCTTAACGTTGTTTAGATCCTCAAACACAATAAAATGCTTATCATCTCTAATTGTCTTCAGTACCTCTGGTGAAGCATAAGTTATTGCTGCATTTTCGATTCCGGTAAACAGGATACTGACCTTTAAAGCCTTATATTTGGATATTATCTTCTTGTATCTTGCTAAGCTTTCCGCATCTTCACTGATTGTCTGCGGTCCACCAGGGTGATTTATCACAAGGAGTAAAAGAGGGGCTGCCTGAAGCTTGTCTCCTTCTCCCTCCAGCAAATATCCGTAGCGTTTTTCCAGTTCTTCTTCCCATTCCTGCAAAACGGGTGGAATTGCCTCAGCCGCCAAGGAATATTGGGTAACAATCTTATATTCCTGTAAGGCTTCCAGCTTTCTGGCAATGTTATCAACAATTACTACCTGAACTGGAGCATTTTCATGGTTTTCCTCAAGGAATGAAAGCATATGCTTTATAAAAGTTCCCTTGCCCATTCCATCTCTGCCCATTAAGGCCAGAACGCCTAACTCCTGAAGTGGGAAAACAACTGGTTCCACTGTGCTGTAATCAAGGCCGGCCGGCAACTGATATGGCTGGGTCGCACCAACTCTAAATTGCTTCTCCATATATGGTCTCGTCAGCACCTTCGGTATGACTGGTATGAGTTTTGCTCTTTCCGCTGGATAATTACCATTCATTTCTGCGATAAATTCCTTCATCTCCCCTGCCCGGTCAATTTCTCTTTCGCCTTCAAAAGCCAGGTAGGTCTGACATTCATAGAGACGCTTGTCAATTTCCACGATACATCTTCCTGGTGTATTTTCCGGGCGTATCCGACAGTAGTCAAACAAACTGCCGTATTCACCCGAATCATTGCAATACAAACCAATCCGGCATGAAAAATTGGAAAGATATTTAAATCCGATACCGGCGGTCTGGCTGTTAGCAACGACAAAACTTAACCCAACCGCCAGACCTTCCCGGCAAAGGTTAAGGAGGGTCTCATCATCTTGCAGGTAAAGCTCTTTGAGAGCAGTCAAGTTATCAATCAGTGTAATAATCTGGGGCAAGTCCTTATATCCTGCTTCTCTATAAGAAGCATAGGAGCTGACTCCCACTGAGATAAGCTTTTCTTTTCTATCTTTGATTTCGGCAAGAAGAAGCTTAAACAGATTCTTTAGCTTCTCATCCTCCGAAGAGGAAACCACTCCGCCTACATGATGAAGACTTTCAAAGTTTTTAAGTACCATTGACCCAAAATCTATTATGTATAAATTCAGTTCTTTTGGTGAGTACCAGGAAGTCAGACCGCGAATGATTTCCTGCAAAAGATTGGTCTTCCCATATTGTGCCGAACCGATTATCATGGTATTTTGTAATCCCGGACGGATAACCGCCTCACCCTGAAACTGACTCGCAGGATTATCATAGATGCCGATAGAAACCTTGATGACATTTTCGACAAAGTCTTCTTTCGCCGCCACAAAAGGTATACTGGTAGGGAGAGGAGGCAGACAGATATTGGGTAATTTTAAAATCCTGCTTTTTTCACAATAGCCTGCAATATATTCCACAAGGGCATCCAGCTGAGTAATTTCCTGCTGCCTTGCCTTTTCTTTTTTCTGTTCAAATACTTTTTTCCGCTTGCCGGATAGCATGACCTCCCAAAGGGCAAATTCCGTTATGCGGCTTCCTCCCTCGGTCTGAGCTGGGGCACCGCTATAGGCAGATTGAAACAATTCAAAGATTTCATTATTTCCCACTTGTAGGTAAGCCCTTCCTGGCTCCTTGATCTCAGCGGCCAGTGGTGATTTTAAAACTTCATTACTGTCCTCTTTCGTCTGCACCTTCAAACAAAGCTTGAATTTTGAGTTACTCCATATCTGTTCGTTTACCTGTCCAGCCGGCTTTTGTGTTGCCAAAATCAGATGAACGCCCAGACTTCGTCCGATTCGGGCTGCACTGATAAGTTCTTTCATGAACTCTGGCTGCTCCGCCTTTAACTCAGCAAATTCATCTACTATAACAATCAGATGTGGCAAGGCTTCTTTTACCTCTCCGGTTTTGTATTTTCTGATATAAGCATCAATATGATTTACATCACAGGCAGCAAACAACCGCTGCCTTTTTTGAAGCTCTGCTTTAATCGACTGAAGAGATCGGTCGATTTCCTTGCCATCAATATTGGTAATGGCTCCCACCAGATGAGGCAGCTCTTTGAACTGATTCACCATTCCTCCACCTTTAAAGTCAATGATAACAAATGCAACTTCGTAGGGATGAAACAGGCTTGCCATGGACAAGATATAGCTCTGGAGAATCTCGCTCTTTCCTGAGCCAGTTGTTCCGGCCACCAAACCATGAGGTCCGTGGTATTTTTCATGCAAATCCAGACATACTGGTTCTTCCTTTATCCGCACGCCAAGGGGTGCCGCCATGGATTTATCCACCTGTGAGCTTCCCCAGCGTCCTCCTAAATCCAGGTCTTCCGCTGATTGAATATGTAACAGCTCATAAAGAGAAATGTTTTTGGTCAAGGAGCCTTCCAAGCTGATTTCATCACAATATACCGGTGCTAATTTTAAAACAGCCTGTTCCATTTCTTCATCCCGAAGGGCAATATAGCGGAATGCCCTCTGTTCTCCTTTGTCAGTATCCGTTATGGTTCCCGCTTCCATATCCTCCAGGTTAAGAATATATTTACAACCCTTTGGCAGCAGTTCCTTTTCTGCCTCAAAAAACACAAAGGTAAATCCCAGGGATGCTGCCTTCTCAATATACTGGGAAATGGGATGATGCTGAATGCCGGATTCCTTAAAAACCATCACCACATAGTGAGGTGCTATCCCTTTGGATGCTTCTCTCTCCGACAAAACCTTATACATAAATTCAAGCATCAGACTTTTGCTGTCATCATCACAGGCCAGATTTCTCACGCCCAGAATTTCATTATTAATATGAGGCAGGAGTCTTACCCAATTTATTCTCTCGGACGCTTCTTCACCGATAATAAAGACCAGCTTCACATCCTTCTGATAGTGGCGGATGGAAATATCCAGAATAAAATTTTTTATCATTTGATAAAGACGGGATTCTTCTCCCACCACTCCCACACCATTGGCTCCTTTAAAGTCACAGACCACCGGCACATCATATACCAGACCCAACTCCTCCGAAAGCTTACCCGGCATTTCCATCAGTTCGTCCACGACCTCCAGCGTTTCCTGCTCCTTCACTTCAATCCTTCGGCGGGCCGGCAAAGCTCCCGTTCCAACCAGAACATGGAGAAAGTCCTGGTCCTCCTGGGAACGATCAAACAAATCCCCAGAAAAGGTTTTTATCATGTCTAACTCCCGGTCATAGGAATAATAAATCTCCTCCAAATCCTGCTTTTCCTTCTGTCGTATCCCAATGATTTCTGCTCGTTTTGTCTCCATATAGTGGTTGTATTTTTCCGTTCGTTCTTTCATTTCCTTGTTATAATCCTTATTGCTGTTTATATAGGTAAACACTGACGTAGCGATACCCATCGTCATACTGCATACGCTAAAAAGGATAAAGCTGCCGCCTCCACCCATGATTCCCCGGAGCAATATGGTAATAGCCAGCATTCCCAGGGCCGGAAACAAAGTCATCAACAGGTTTTGCTTGGGCTTGTCCGGTTTTTGGGGTGGATCAAGAACGGGAATCGGGGTCTCTGACAGCAGAGACTTAATTCTTGTATTTCGGTTAAATCTTGGGTAGATAAGTGCCCCCATTTCCTCAAAGTGATCGTAAAATCCCAGATTGTTTACTGTCAGTTTACTGCTGCTTGTGGTATAAAGCCTTCCACCTTTCAGAAAAAAACTGTAACCTGCAATAGAAAAGAAATCACGCTCTTTCAAATCCCGTTTCCGGTCTATCCGTTCTCCATTTACATAAACACCATACCTGGTATTGTTATCAAATATCGAATAATTCCGCCCATTTCGGTAAAGAGTGAGGGTATCTTTTCCGACAAGAGCATCTTCAATGGCCACATCACATTCTTTGCTCCCCCCAATGTAAATCTGAAGGATATTGGAGACATCGATTTCCCGGTTATAAACTTTTCTTTCATAATCAAAATCCAGCATAAAATTAAGCGTTAAAAGTTCGCTGTCGGTCCCCTGATAGTTCACTGACAGCCGGTCCCCATGAACCAGCTCCCGAGTCAGATATTTCCGGTCATCTCCGGCGGTAAGATAAGTATTCCCGGAACAGGTTATTTCAAAGTGTTCTTCCTTTTGAAAAACAAAAAGATAAAATTCTTCAAAGAACCATTCCTTCTTAAGTCTTACCTCACAGCCAGCCTCGGTGCCAACCTTCAAGCTGTCCAGCCCTGACCAAAGTTCAATTTCACGGTATATCCGATTATTGGTAAGTATTATTTTATAGCGATTATCCAACCTTCTGCCTCCTTTATCCGATGTGGATTACCGAGCCGTTTCGAATCCCGTAATCTCCCAGTTTTTTACTCCCCTTTAACAATGCAATGGGATTTTCTGCTTTTAAGTAACAATTCAAAATGTTTTCCGTATCAATTCCAAGGTGATAAATCTGGTTTAAAGCAATCACCAGGTCATTGGCAGAAATCCCAAGAGGTATCTCCATATCCACGGAAATATTTTTTTCATGAAGATATAAAATAATAACTGCCGTATCTTCCATAATTTGCACCAAGCCTCTTATGAGGCGCAAACACTTTTCATCATGTGTTTGTATTTTTCCTTTCTTGTTTTTTAACCTTGGACTTTTATCTCCATGCTTTCCCACACGCACAAATAATCCACTTTCATCTAAATAAACAAATATGCCAGTTTTTGAAAGCCGGTTATTTCTTTCATTGTCTGAACCATAAGCTGCTCACAGTTGGGAATCTGTTCCAGGTATTCACTGATTATCATTCGGTTTTTCCTTTCCTCTGTCAGAAGTTCATTTTCCACGTCCTTCTGATATTTATTACATATAAAAAGATACTTTTCCGAATCGCTGCAATTTAAATTGCAAAGCAGTCCGGTCATTTTGGCAGTTGAACAACGGTCCTGTGTAATCAGAAGCAGCACTTTATCTGCAAGCTTTATCAGTTCTGCCTTATCATCATCAAAAACCGAGTCGGTATCCAAAATGATAAAATCGTATTCCCGTGTTGCCTTGATTCCTTTTACCAGCTCCTGAAAACAGGAAAACCTTAAGTTGAGGGAAGACAAGGCTGCTCGGAAAGGAGGCAGATAATCAAACACCTCATTTTTAATAAAAGGTCGGATTCTCTCATAAATTCCCGTATCCATTCGGGCCAGTTCCCGGTAAATATCATTGGAAACAACATCCCCGCTGGTAAAAAAATACTGAAAACTTTGAATATGCTCTGCATCCAGATATAGTACCTTTTTAAAACCGGCAGAAAGACTGGCAGAAAGCCCCAGCGCTGTCACCGTTTTTCCCACACCGCCAACCGGTGAATACACAAGAATCACCTGTGTTTCTTTTTCGACATTTCGTTCTCCCAAAAAATCGTTGGAAGAGACATACATCACTTCATTAAAAATTTCTTTTACACTTTTATATTTAAATATCCGATGAACATTCTGCTCATACGCTTCCTCTGCCTGTGGCTGCTCCGTCAGAACAAAAATATGCTCCACGCTGTGATTCTTAAGCAGAGGATGATAAAGCGCTTC
The DNA here is from genome assembly GCA_031553075.1 of Acetivibrio sp. Classification (GTDB taxonomy): domain Bacteria; phylum Bacillota; class Clostridia; order Lachnospirales; family Lachnospiraceae; genus DIGJ01. The sequence continues at coordinate 19,314 of JAVBLX010000147.1, read as the reverse complement.
ACTTACAATCAGAATCTTTGCATTTCTTGGGTGATTAAAGGTCTCCTGGAAATACTCTGCATCCGTTATAATTTCCAAATCCATTTTATGAAATAATTCTTCGATAAACCTGGCTTCCAGGGAGGAAATATACGCCTCTTCTGTATCCGCCAGTATAATGATTGGTTTTCCCATATTTGGCTCCCATCTGCCCGCTTCGGCGGGCGTTTCTGACTTCTTTTACGAAACCAGAAATTCCACATTTGCAAGGCGAATCCGATCTCCTTTTTTAATTGGCACCGGAAATCCACTGATTACCTTTCCACCATTGACATAAGTTCCATTGGCACTTTCCAGATCATGGACAAAATAGTTATGTTCTTCGTATACAATTTTGCAATGTCGACGACTGATTGCATTGTTATACGTAATGGCACCATCTGTGAGTTCCGCATTTTTTCCAATGACAAACTCAGGCTTATTAATATCAAAAACAATCTGCATAGGCATATCAATCGATACCAGAGATAGGGGACTCTGCCTTTCTTTCTCTTTGACGGTTTGGGTTTCTGTGTTATTCCATCCTTTTGCTTCCTGTAAAACTAAATGATACAGTTGTTCTAACGATATGGTTCCATCCGCCAGTTCTTCTGCCAGCTTTCTGGTTTCTTCTGAATGAATCAGGGGTGTGGCATGAATGGTTCGAATCAGGCTGGTCCGAAGTTCATTTTCAAAAGAATATTGCTCTCGCATGACTCCATCCAGTTGAATGGGCAGGTAAATCAAATATACCTTGAGAGTCCGGGGTTCCACAAAAATCTTATCGTAAGAAAGATCAATATTTTCCATTTGCAGAAATCCGTTTTTTTTCACATGAAGAACACCAGCCAACAGACTTGCCAGCACCCCCATAAACATATCCGCATCCATTCTGGATAGCAGCGAGGAGAAGGATTTAAAGCGGGAGGATAAATAAACCAGCTTGATTTTTCCGTTATAGGTTACCTTTTCACATTGAAGCAGATATTCCTTCTCCTGATTTTCCAGCACCCGGTATCCGGTGAGAAAAAAGAGTCCATCATCCCCCAGAAGATAGGCGGCATTCTGGCTATCATTCATTCTCTTAACGTTTCTGTTTTCAAGCCATTCCATAATTTGTACCAAGCCTCAAGGAAAACGACTGTGTTTTCATTTGAGGCACAAACACAAGAGCGGAAAATATGTGTTTGCGTTTTCCTTTCTTAATTTTTTATTTTAAATCTCTTATTCTATCTTGTAACTCTGGCTACAATTACTGTCATATTATCTGAACCGTCCATGCTTCCAGCCTGTTCTATCATCCCTCTGGCAAAAACCTCTATGGATTCCTCTTTCTTTATACCAACAATACGTTTTTCATCAAAAAGGGCATTTAATCCATCGCTGCAAATGAGATATACGTCTCCTTCCTGAGGTTTTTCCATTATTTTTATATGCGGTATGATTTTAACCCTTTCATTCCCAATTCCCAGGAACTGAGTCAATTGATATCGTCCCTGATGTCCTCTCACCCCTGTCTTATTAAGGAGTCCTCTTCGTAAAAGCTCTCCGCACAAATTGTCATCTTCCGTAACACATTCACAAGAAAGTTCATTTATATGATAAATCCGACTGTCCCCCACATTAACTGCAACCGCGTACTCCTTATCTATGTATAAAAGGGCTAATGTCGTTCCCATCTTTTCTTCTTTTTCTTCTGACATCTCGACAATGGCCTGGTCCATTTTTACTACCAGTTGTTCCAGTGCCGTCAGCAGTACTTCCTTTTTCCGGCTCAGCTTTTTAAGCACATCTTTATAATCCTTCAGGATTTCCACAGCTCTTTTGGATGCCTGTTCGCCTCCATACATACCGCCCATTCCGTCACATACGGCATAAATATGCGGAAATTTTTTTCTATCATCCACATAAAAGGCATCCTGATTGGTCGTACGTACCTGCCCCCTATCGCTGAATCCACATGCTTCTATCTTTGGTCTTCCCACTGTTTTCTTCCTTTCTGCCTGGTGCCTTTCAGACTTATTCAACCACAAGGACTACACAATATGCTGCCGCTCCATCAGCTTCTGTCACCTCTATAACCCCACTTCCTGGTGCGATTCCTTTTATGCTTCCGTTCTTTACCGAAACAATGGTGGAATCTGTTGTTGACCATTTTAAAGTAAGATCTTTTTTCGACTCTTCCGGCTTAATCTCTGCGGATAAAAGCAGTGTCTCTCCTACCTTTAGGCATACTGCACTTCGTAACTCAATTGTAATACCCTTCCTATCCTTTGGGGCTGTTTCTGCCTCTGTTTCTGTCTCTGTTTCTGTTTCTGTTTCTTTATCTGTTTCCTTCTCTGTTTCTTTCTCTGTTTCTGTTTCTGTTTTGCTCTCTTCTATCAGCAGAGCATAAGTACCTGTGCTGTCGGAGTATTTCCCCTCCAGCTTTATATAATAGGTTCCCTTTTTTAAGCTGCCCTCATAAACATAAGTGCCTTCGGTTTCTTCCTGTTCGACACACTTACTGCCCTTGAAAAGAGATACCGCCAGACCGTCGGAAGCTTTGGTATTCAGGGTAATTCGCACATTTTTTGATTCCTTCAGTTGAAAATGATACAAATCCACACGATCTGTTATATTCAAGCATCCGGTTACTTTTCCTCCTACTTTAAGGCTTTGTGCCTTCTTTTCCGTATTATTGGGTTCTTGCTCTGATTTTGGTACTGGAGTGACTTTGGCCGCATAGGAATAGGTTTCCTTTTTTACTGGTTTTTCTGCAGAAAACAAAACATAATAGCTCCCCTCCGCCAGATAGACTTCCCATTGATTTCCTTTGGACTCTGCACCATAGGCTTCTGTAAATCGCTTATCCAGAAGCAGCTCTCTATCCTGGTTATATAATGCAAGCTCCAGCCCCCTTTTTAAGTCGCCCTCGATTTTATAGGAAAACAAGCTTTCCCGGTCCAGCTCCAGTTTGTAATATACCGATTCCCCTGCTCCGGGCAACTTTTCTACTACCTTTTCATCAGATACATTAAGTGTCAGAGCACTCTCAAAGCTTCGGCCAGAGGCTTCCTCCTTTTTAAGAACGTGATAGCCCCCCACAACCACCAAAACAAGGAGAAGGAAAAGAAACACCGTTGTGATTCGTTTTTTATTTTTTTTCATCATCTGCCCCCACCTATGTACCCTTCTTATTCTGTTCCCATGTCCGCAAATGATATTTCATCAAGCTGTTCCAGATTAACACAGGAAGACAGATTAAAGCTTCCATTATACCGTTTCTGATACAATGCGTACTGGTTAAAAAAGGCCTCATTTTTTTCCTCCTCGGTTTCCATTCCCTTGGTGATTTTCAAATACATCTTATTCGCCAATGCATTTTCTCCATAAAAGGCATAAACCAAATCCTGGGAAATTCCCATGCTCTGCTCCTGTTTTTCCTTTAAAGAATCTACATACTCTTCGGCATTCTCCAAAAGCAGCTGCCTTTCTCCCTGGCTCAAAACCACGCCTTCTTCCTCTGCTGCCATGCAAAGAATTTTTGTCATGCGAATCTGTTCTAATATATTTTCTTTTACCTCTTCTTCAAAGGTAGCTTTTTTTCCTTTTTCATTGGTAAGGGTAAGAGACCACACCTCATCCCCATACTGGAGACTGTAATTTTGATAAGCCTCTGCCGCATATAAGAGATATTCATTCATATAAACCGGTGTCTGGTTAAACCGCAGGACTTCTTCTGCCTGAAAGTCAATTGGTTTTTCCTGGGAAATTCCATACCGATAGACGAAGGTTCCTATTCCTGCAATTACTACTGCTCCTGCACCGAAAAGCATGATTTTTTTTATTGAAAACATAAATTCTCCTTTATAATTCTGATTGGATTTTTTGAAACAAATACCGATAATCTGGTTGATAACCTGCTGTGGCAGCCTTTTCTGTAGAATTAAAATATTCCACCGCAATTTCCGTCATATCCACCCCAGGTATCTGACTTTCATAACAATATTTTTTCTGTCCGGTCTCATCCAGATAACCAACAATCCGGATTTTTCGGACAGCCTTCATTCCTGATATAACCGCCTGGGTTACTTGCGCCTGACCGGAGAAGTCTGCATTTTGTAACAGGATAATAAGACTGGGGCTTTGGATATCATTTAATCCGTTCCCCGTCTGAGCTGCCGGAAGATAGATATTGTAATCTGCAATCCCCCTGTTTTTACTGACATAATCAATGTTTCTGGAAAGAGCATCCGTAAGGGTGGTATTAATCGCTCGCTTTACCACCTTTTTACTGAGAATTCCACTAACCTCCATGTCTGCAAAGCTTTTCCCCCTGGTAATCCGAATGGCGCCATTCTCTGCTTTGACCTTAATCCAGTTCTCCGAACCAAGGCACACGCTGATACAGGAAACACCGTTATCCACCACATAAGGCAGCTTGGGGGACCAGTGAAAAAAGGATTCCCACAGGTCGTTACCGGACAGCAGAGTGATATAATATCCGTCATAGCCAGCCAATAGCGCGGAAGGAATGCAGCTTTCAATATACTCCCTGGTTTCCTTCCCAGGAGACATCCCATAGTTGAGAGCAATCATATCCTCAAAGGTAGTCAGGCATTTTTCCGGATTCAGTGAAATATGCTCCATGGTCAGATAAGTAATGTTATTGCTGCCATAAGACAGGGTATCGCAAAAAGCCATTTCCCCCGCATATTCAATTGCCTGATTCAACCGATAAGTATCATATTCCTTTTCACCGGTATCCAATTGAATGTAGAAAGTAGATATTATAATTAACAGGGCACCCACTCCCATGAGATTAAATATTGAAAGCCATGTTTTCATGTATTGCTCCCATCTGCACATTTTCATGCACCCGCACTGCCCTTTGCCCATCTGTGGTTTGTGATGGCAATGCAGGCACAAGTTTGTTTCTTTTTGTTACTTTTTTATATAGAATTTCAGGCTTTTCATATTTCCCGCTTTATCCCATACCTTTAAGGTATAGGTTCCTTTTTCCGCCGCCTTTTTGCCGCTGGTAATCTTTTTCCCATTTAAGGTCGCTTTTTGAATTCCGCTTTTGTTATCAGAAAACCGAATGGTTACAGCAGAAGAATATGTTTTTCCGTTGGTTACACCGGTTATTTTGGGAACCGTCCGATCAATGTTGGCCACTTTTACATAATGAAGATTCAGATTCCCATAGGTATCGCGAATACGCAAGGTATAGGTAGCATTTTCATTAACCAAAAAGGATGTTCCCGTCAACTGGCTGCAGGTATCATAAGTGGTATTCCACACATTCCAGGCTTCTATGTCTCCTTTGGAAATCTTCCCTTTTACCAGTAAAATCTGACTGTAATCATAGGGAATGGTGAGGTTTACTTTTACCTTTCCCTTTGTATCGCTGGAAGGTGACAGTTTTTCTTTGACGATATAAGAAATCCCGCTGACATTAAGAGTCGTTGTGGTAGTAGCACCCTTCATTTCAAGGTAATAAGTCCCCTTATCCAGCATTACCCGAAAGTTATTTGCCGATATTCCGGCAGAGGAATAATTTTGGCTCTTTATTAACTGATTGTCCACATTTCTAAGGCTGACACTGGCATTTCCCAGACTCATATCCGCAAAGCTGGTAAAATCAAAGATAACGTTCACCATGCTTCTTTCCCTGATCTGAAACTGGTAATAATCTACCGGAGACGTGGTGCTTAAAAAGCCTTTCTGGGTTTTGTCCAGAGTAAGCCGATTGGGGAATTCATAAGAGGAAGCGTAGATATCCTCCGTACTGTTGGCCAACTGTCCCAAAACACAAATACCAACTCGGATGGAAGACAGCTCTTCACTATTGTTAACCGCTGCATTTCCCATTTGATAATTGATGTAGTAGGTTCCTGGGTCCAGAAAGACGGTTTTATAGTTATCCTTCTGATTCAGGGACTTGGTAGTATCAATCAGATCAATCCCACTTTGGTCCCTGGAAAACCAGATAGTAGCCTGATTACTCAAAGTAGTATCCCAATTTAAATAGCCTTTGATTACCGTAGGCTCCTGAATACTAAAAGCTGCAACTCCCCTTGAGCCAATCAGGGTATAAAACTGGGAGGTACTGGGATACAGCACGTTATCAATGCTGGATACATAATTTACCTGTGCTGTCGTTGTGGCCGAAACCACGTTAGATGCCGCGTATGCCTGGCTGCTCCACAGAAGCAGCATACAAACTCCTGCTGCGGCCCACATCCACATTTGTTTTCTTTTTATCTTCATTAAAGGTGCCTCCATTCTTCGAATGTAAAACTTAGAAATTCTTAGGCGGCGTATTTTGGCGCCTTAGAATTTGTTTTCACATTTTCTATTTCACCATCTCCGCCATAATCAACTGGTAATTCCCCTCATCCAGCTTAAGAAAGATACTCATGATTTTCCGGTAAGGAGAGGTGGATATTTCCTTTAATTCCACCTGCACTATATCCCGCTGGTTAAGGTTCTCCATATCATCTGCCGCCACATAGGTAGTATTTACCCCTCCAGTGGGAAGACTGGTGGAAACCTTTATCAGTCTTCTCACCGTTACATCCAGTACCATACCGTAGGATGCTGTTTTCATATAAAATTCATTTAAATCATCTTCTGTAATATTGCCCTTATCCGTTACCTTGTCTAAAAATAAGGTGACTTCATTTAAAAGCAGTCGTCGATTTTCCATTTCGGTTACGCCATAGGAGTGAACCAGCGGCGCAATAACCAGCATAAAAAAGATAAGAATCAGGCTAATCGTCCGGGATAAAAAATCACTCATGGGATTCTCCCTCCTTTTCATATCTGGCTATTTCAAACCACTGGTCCTCCATGACTCCTCCATCTGTCGCCCCATAGCGGTAATAAATATAGTACCGGCTGCTGGCATCATCCCCCTTCACACTGTTCCAGGCACTTTCGCCATAGGTATTTAAGTAGGATTTATAGGCGGCAATCACCGGCGTTTCTGTACCGTTGATTTTTACGGTTCTGGGGTAAGGCATGTTGTAATCCTGAATCTGGGTCATGAGCACCACTTCCATCTGGGATATGGCTCCATCGTAATCACCATATTCCTTTACGTCATATCCATTTTTCTTTGAGGTATTTTTGTCCTCCAGATTGATTTCGTTATAAAAAAGAGCCCGATGATTTGCTTCGAAGACAGCCTTCCAGCCTGTGCCAATGCAAATAGCCAGAAAGATAACTAAAATAGCAGTATCCAGCATATCCATTGCCTGCCTGGTCATTCTACTACCTCCTCGTTTCCCAAAATCACATCATAGAGTCCGGTATAAGAATTCCAGCGGATGGATACTTTTATTTTGCCTTTCAGATGATTTACAATACACAGATTCTCATCGGCTGTATGTATTCGTTCTCCATGGGGATAACAGACGAAACACGCAATGGTCCCGATACTGCTTCCGTTGTACATCAGGAGGGAATAAACCGTTGCCGCAGGAAGGATAAGGGGTTCACCACTCAATTCCTGAAGAGGCGCATTGGCTGCACTGACTTCTGCAGTACTGGTCTTGTCATACACGACTCCCTGGATTTCCTTTCCCAGCGACACATTAAAAATCACATAAACCAGGATTACCGAAAGGACTCCCAGGGTAATCCCCAGCTTCATTACTTCAATTCCTTCGCTCCCTACGTTATGGTCCATGTTCCTTCCCTCCTATTTCTCTGTAAAGTAATATGCTTTGCCGCCATTGTCTTCCGCCTCAATCGTGACGGTATATTCTTTGTAAATCTCATCTTTTAAAATCGTATTGGATAAATAATCCTGAGTCCAGATAAGGGTTCCGTCTTTTCCCGTTTTAAAAATAGATTTTGCAAGGGTACGGGTAACGGGATAAGTACGGCCGCGGACCTTGATGTAATAATCATAGCGACTGTCGTTTTTAATAATCAGCTCTACAATATCACTGCCGATAATCGTTTCAGAAAAATAAAAACGATAGTCCTCCGCCTGCACCCTCATGATCTCATTCATGGTATTTCGATCCGCCTCCTGGCTATATAAGGCTCTTCCGTTTAAGGTAAGGTAGGTCAGGAAAAGACAGAGCACAAAGAACAAAACCATCTGTGCTGCCAATGACACGGTGTCATATACTTCCTTATTCCGCATGCGCCCTGACCTCCCTTACCCAAATAAATGCAATCCCGGTAACCTCTCCCATGTCCTCCTTATAAAACGTCGGATTCCTGGGGTCATTGCCGTTATAAATGAGATAGGGGTGGTATTCTGAGGTATAATTAAGGATGGTCTGGAGACTGGCCACGGTGTATTTCTCCGGATGGTTCTTTGCTTCCTCCCGGTCAAAATAAAGGGATGCCCCACCTGGACCAATATGGTCTACATATATTTCCAAATCACCCTCCTCATGTCCTCGGATTGCTTCAATAATGTCATCTCCAAAGACATGCTGTCCCGTATCAGAGCCAGTACAGATTCCCTGATTGAACTTACTGTAAGCCCGATATTCCTGAATCTGCCTGGTAGTATCCGTCCGATTGTTCCTTGTGCCCGCAAACTCATTGCGAAGGTCTACTGCCTGTACTACAAAAATCAAGAAAATACCAATCAAAAAATACTCTACTCCCATACGGATCATGTCTTCTAATGCCTGGCTATCCATACTTAACTGTTGGAGGAAACCTGGGTGAAGAAAATACCAACTACCTGTCCGGTAGAATCCTTAATCAGGGTTGACTGATATTTGGCTCCCGATGGTATGTATTCACCCATTCCCTGCTTTTTCATATGGGATACCTTGTTATAGTAAGCAATCGCACCGGCCTTGGTACCAAACGCTCCTGATGTCACATAATATCCATTTTCCAATGTGAGGGTATTCTGTTCCAACAGAGCATTATAATTTACCCCCCAGAGCTGTGCTTCATCCCCATCACTGTTTAAGGCTGTAACACCAGTCACCACGATACTGCTGGCTTTACCATCCAGACCATTGCTGGAGGATATATTAGATTCCATTCCTTTGATATTGCTGGCTCTGGATACCGTGGCATCAATCATAGCCCTGGTGGCAATAATGATGGCATAAGGCTTCCCTTCAAAGTTTTGATATGCTGCCTTTACCTTTGTGCCCAGCACAGTCTGCTGGTCATAATCGGAAAACTCCGATTGTTGTACTACCTCCAATTGTTTCTGTACCTTGTCAGAACCGTCGTTTGTAATGGATTTACCAATGGTAAAAATACCAAGGCTGATAACCAATACAAAGCCAAATGCAAATAATGCTGTTCCCAGTTTTGACATGTCAATACTTTCGTCGCCCATTCCGGCCATAATAACATCTCCTTTTCATATGTTTATTTACCCTTACACTATTAATATGGGGTGAAAAATCCTGTTTTTTTAAAATTTTTGAAAACTTTTTTATTTTTTTTTATTTTTTTACATTTTCTGCATTGCACTGATTCCCGACATCATCTCTGTAAAGCCCATATACATAAGGGGAAATACAAATAAGAGAATCATGGTCATCATAATGGGAACCTTGGAAATCTGTCCGCATTTTCGCCTCCTTGCATCAATATTATCCCGAAGCTTCGCATCCCGCTCCTTGGCAATATGCTCCCGGTCCATTTTCAGGTCAATAAAAGCTTCGGATAAGGAGAGCTCATCCACTGTCATTTTCAATTTTCCGATAAACCGCTTAAAATCAGGAATTGGCGTCTTTTCCACCAGATGCCCCAATTCCTTTACCGGATTAGCGGCATAGCCATGATAGCAATAGAGAAGCATATCCTTGTGAATATGAGCCAACTGGGTGAGGTATTCCAGGGCATCCAGGGTATCACAATTCATTGACATTAAGATTGTCATAATCGTCTGAATTTGCAAAAACTCCTCTTCCTCTTCCTGTTCCAGAAAGCTCATTCGCCTCCGAATCTGAAAATCCGGTATCCAAAAGGCCAGCACCCCAGCCCAAAAGGAGATTGGTATGTAATACCAACGAAAATACATCCCTTCCAGCCATTCGTACTTTTTCTCCAATCGCTTCTGCTGCTCTGCAAGCTTCAAATCATTAATGTTGGGAAAGGTTTCCCGTATCATGGCCGTCAACTCTTCCTCCTCAAAGACATAGCCGCCCTTGCGAAGAGCAATATACCGGTTATCCATTGCCAGTATGGTTTCCTTGTCCGTATCCCAATCCTCCTCTTCCTGGATGAAAGAGAGGGAATCGGTATTTTTAAGCATAAAACCTCGGCCCATAAAAATAGCACTGGCAAACATTAGTAAAGCAAGCAGAAATACAATGGTTGAAATTCCGATTTTCTCCAAAAAGACCGCCTCAATTGTCTTTTTAGAAAAGGCATTATTAAGCTTCTGCTTCCACAACCTTCGTTTTCGATTCTTAGGACTTATATTGCGGATGAAACGATATATCGTCTCATAGGATAAAAGCCGGGTTATAAAAAGAATTCGGTCATCATCCTTTACCAGATTCAGGCTGTTGGCATTGGCTATCACGCCATACACTATTACCGTGGCTGATAAAATACCAATGCGAATCAGATACCCCATCAACCCCTTGATAATCAAGGCCGTCCCTGGCATGTATTGCAACAGGAACCATTCCACAATGGGAATTGCCGGTATGGTAACCAGAGCCAGATATTCCAGATTGCCAAATTTCATGTACTGGTAGTTCTGCCGCTCCAGCTCCTGATTAATATCCTGACTCATAATGAGAAGGGATTCAACAAAAGCAGAATTACCATCCCGGTCAAACTCATCTCCTGTATTATTAATCCGGAAGCATATCTGAGCCAGGGTCTGAATGGGCTTAAAGGGCGTCATTTCAAAAAATTCCTTTAACCTAAGCTCGCCATTGGTGGAAATCAGAACGTAGTGCATGGCATCCATAATTTTGGCAATCCGGTTACCATAGCTGGCTGTTTCCAGTGCTTCTGTCACATCGTAGCAACGCATATATTCCAGACGGATGGACTCAATGGCATATTTAAGCTGGGTGTAGACAATATAATTGATTTTTGCCATTCGCTTGTCGATCCATGCGTTGGGTAACATGTAAGCCAGGATGATGCAGATTATCACGCTGACTGCATCATCAAACAGGACCATTGCGGCTGCTGTAGTAATCGTAATAATGGCGGCAGTCAGACTAAAATACTGGGACACCAGTATCTTAACCTCATCCTTGGTATACACCGAAAGGGTTGCCAGCTTTTTGGACATTCTCTGGACATAGTTTTTTATCAGGGGCGTCTTTTGAAATTCATGATACAGACCACGAAACAAGGCATCACGTTTCTGCTTGCCAGAATTACCGCTTTTGGTTATTTGTAAGACAACAAAGCCGGCCAACATTAAAATGACAATTCCCACTAAAAGCCCGATGGTAACAGCATCCAGTTCCAAGTATTTTGTTATTGTTTCCACGCTGTTTCCTCCTTTAACCATCAATACTGAACTGGGATGCCACCGGATTACGATTCTTCAAATAGGACACTGCTTCCTTGAATTCATCCTCCATTTTGGCTGTTGGTGTAAAATCTAACTCCCGCTCACTAAGCCCTTGATAATCCTTGGGCCGTTCCGCTTTCCAGTAATATGACATAAAATTGGTAAAATCCTTCCGTTCCTCTCGGGAAAGTGTTTCACAAATCCTCTGGTAAAGGTATTCGCTCATCATCTCTCCCGACAGGTAGGTATCTGTTTCGGTATCATAGGTTAGAATATCCCTGGTCTCAAAGGAAATACGGTCGGTTTGGCGGTTAAAGTACTCCCGCATAATATTGGTAGTGCTGGCCTGATGATTTTTTTGATCGTATGCCGGATAGGGAACCCCTTCCTCCAACTGGACAATCTCTGTGATTCGCTTAATAAAGCGTTTTCCATCCGGGGTAAAATCCAGATGAACATTTATTTTTAACACATCCGTTACCTGCCGTTCGGCGGTAGTCATGTTGTCAAAGCCGCCTGCATTTACCAGCGAGTTACGCAGGGTAAGCACCAGGTCCTTGGCCTGATTGGCGTGATGGGAAAAGATCGTATAAATAGATCCGGTCATAGCTAACTGAATCATTCTGGCGGCTACCGGGTCGGTTGCTACTTCACCGATAATGGTAATCGCACTGTCAGATTTTTTCAGGGCATCCTGCAGATTTTCCGCTGATACGGTATCGGTCTCCTGTACCGAAAAAATATTCCGGTTTGGATAGGTTTCCCTCAGATACATTTCCGGCGCCATTTCCAATACACGGATGTTGTACCGGGGATCCATATAGGCTACAATCGCTTTCATCAAAGTGGTTTTACCGGAACCCTGTCTGCCGGTTACGGCAGTGGTAATCTGTCCCCGCATTAAAAATTCAATCAGCTTAATACATAAGTTTCCTCCGGTCACACCGGGCTTCAGAATCAAGGCCTCCGGGGATACAATATCCAAGGTAAATTTTCGAACAAAGGCAGCCCAACACTCTCCGGCAGGGGGTCTGATGGCCAGGATTCTGGATTTATCATGCATTGTATTGACGATATAGCCCCGCTTAGCCGACAGGGGTCCGGGGGAGTTCCAGCGGATTAACAACTGGACGATGCGGCGGATTTCATCCTCAGAGCCAAAATCCAGAAATTGCAGGTGTATGTAGGAGCCTTTAAAATAAAGCCATAACGCATTGGTTGCTTCACTGGTCGTTCCATTGGTGATTGCCTCCATAATGGAGCCAGATACGCCAATGTTGAGTCCATTTACATTCATTTCTGTTATGGTATCCAGACACCCGAAGCCCTTAAAGGCCTGAAATATAAGGATAGTAAAAATGTCTACGACTTCTCCATCAGAAAGCACGATATTTTCCCGGTAATAACTTTCCTCCAGGTCTGCTCTGGTGATGTAATAGGCAATATCATTTTCCTTTCCCAACCCGTTGGCTGGTCTTGGCTTTTCAAATTCATAATTTAAAATCCATTTGGTCATGGCATCCCTGCCATATAGCTTTTTGTAACGATACATTAAAATTTCAAACATGGTATTGGAATTAGGCTCGCTTTCCCGGTCAAGCCCGATAATCTGACGCATTTTATCCGGTGTCATATGTTCATCCAGAAAATCGTGAATCAGTTCCTTTACCATAATTTTTGCACTTTCAATGCCGTATACGGCATTTTTCAGTGCTTCCTTCCGCTGTGCCTTTCTTTCATTGAGGCGTTTCAGCTCTTCGTCGGTCTTGGTGACGGATTCATAGCTTTCCTTGGTCAGGTCTACCACATAAAGCTTAACCGCATCCAGTACCTCCTCAAAGGAAGAAAGGTCCTCTTCCAGTACAACCTGCTTTCGGCCTTTCGCATAAAAATACAATGCCGCCAGGATAAAACAGATTATCAGCGCGGAAGCAAGCATTAACTGTGTATTTTCCATCTACATTTTCCTTTCCTTGATTTTTCTTCACTCTCTCAAACATACTGCCATCAGTCCACCCTTTCTCCTCGTATCTGCTCTCGCCTGTGATTCCGTGCTGCCTGTTTCACATTTTGTATCCCGCCAGCCAGCTTCTTAATATCATAGTCCAGCTCCAACACGCGAGCATCCCGATTTTGTATACGTTCTGCCAGATACTTTAATTCGCCTCGGTTTTCACAATAAGGAACCCACTGATTCAACCGAACCGGATACCAACTTTTCGGATTACGGATTCCCAGAACACCCGCTGTATTCTTTATGGTTCCAATCAGGTCGCAATATCGGTTTACCACCACCAGGGAAGGGATATTTCCAGTTTGTTTCAGTATTTTGGTTTTTTCGGCTGCAAAGCGTTTCAGCTCCGTTATAGACTGTGATATTACAAAAACCAGTACATCAGCGTATTCCAGAGTAATTCTTACAGCAGAATTATCCAGGCTGTTCTCATCCACATCAAATACGATGTAGTCATAAGGAAAGCTGGTGGCAATAAAACGGGTTACAATATCCATCTGCTCCGAGCTGACCCCACTCTCCTTCCCTGGCTTGGCAATAAAGGCATCCAGGCTGAATAAATCCAGGCGATCCGTCACCTGACGACAATAATTTTTTACATCCTGCTTCTGAATACCGCCTTCCCGAATAAGGTTGATAATCTGCACCGGATTGCTGGTCCGGTCATCCGTCTCCTTGAAGCCAAAATAGTGGAACATGGACTCCGATTTGGTCCTGGTATGAGTAAGGCATACCGTGCGATTTCGGGAAGCCAGTTCAAAGGCCAGTAAAGAGGCTATGGTCGTATTGCCGTTGCCGTGAATATGGGGCGATATCACTCCTATGTTCATGTCGTTTACCTCCGTTCGTCTTTTTTGGTATAGGAATACCGCTTGCGCTTTAATAACTGCTGAAACTCCCCTGGCTTCATCCGATAGCTTTCGGCAAAGGCTGTGGTAAGAAGTTGGTTTATCTGCTTTTCCTTTAGAGGCTGAAGCTCCTGCTGCTCCTCCGTCAGGCAAAGATAAGGTAAATGCTGTGCTTTCCACTGAAGCTGGTGTATTTTAAAGCCCTTTGGTACCAGGGAGATTTTCTCAGGTACCACAGAAATGGTTGCCAGGGTAATATCATCTCTTTCATCTACTACATCTTCAATATAGTTACCCATAAATGTACTGTTCTGTTCACAAAACATTAAAATATGCTTTACGTCTGCCGGATAATAGGAATCTGAGGCAATAATCAAGTATTCTACATCTTCCTCCAGTACCTCCTTCAAAATGGGGGCGGCTGTTTTGTCATTCAGCTCCGGACAAATATAGATGGTTATGTTCTCCAGCATTCCTTTCACGCCACTGCCCTTATACAATCTTTTATAGGCTCCATCATCGGTAAGAAAGGCCGTTTTTCCGGCAATTGAACTGGCCTTCAAAAGAGGATAGGCCAAAATACGTTTTTCTGCTTTTCCGGTTATTGCTAATTTAATCATCTGTAGCTCCTTTTTTGATTGTCAATTACTTATTCGGCTTCTTCTACTTTGCTTTGTTCCAATGCCTGAGCAGCTAAAAGTTCTGCCGCCTTTTTCTCCTGAAGCTTATCATAATCTTTTTTTGCTTCTGAGAATTTATCACCGATATTCTCTTTTCCACTGGTCACCGTATTGGAAATATCAACCTTGTCAGAAGCCAGAAGCTGTTCCTCCAACTGTTGTCTCCGTTCCAGTATCATGCTGTAATCCGAGGTATCAATGTTGGGGTCCAAAAGCTTGGTGTGAAGAACTTCAAGGCTTACCGGATAATAAACGGTGGCTTCCTTTTGAACACCAGCCTCCACATATTTTGCACCGTAAATCTTGGTGCTGGCATAGATAGCCAGATCGGTTTTCATTGCCTCATAGGTGTAAAAATCCTCTTGGGAAACGATCAGCTTGGCCGTAGAGTCGTTGATTGCTACTACCCGTTTATGTGACATGGCAATATAATCTTGTCCCAGCGGGAAGGAGATTCGCACGTCAATGTAATCTCCCGGCATAAGACCAATGGGAATTTCGTCAAATACCACGTCCATTTCCCGCATATCATCGGAAATGGCAAAATCCATGACCATGTCCAGAGTAAGAGTGGTCTGTTTGCCCAGACCTATTTTGTAGTATTTTCCTGCCACTTCTGCTTCGTCGGTCACGGCATTGGGTGGAATTACTGACATGGGCATCTCTACCAGTTCCATTTCATAGCCTTGAATAATGTTTTTTGACTTTACATCGGTGTTGAGCTGGTATACATACCCCATTTCTCCAATGCGGTCCAGTTCTCCCTGCAAGCTGGTGATAACCTCTTCTCCCTTCTTAATCTGCGTCTGATAGTTTCGAATCATCAGTGCAACACCAATAATCGCCAAAAAGAGAACGATACCAACTCCCGCGTAAATCAGGTTTCGTTTTGAATACATTTATAAATCCTCCTTAAAGTAAGATTCTGCCGTTGGCAGCTGTGGTTCCTGTTTCAGGACACCATAGAAAAAAATTCCTTTTGAGACATTAAAGTCCCCATAGCTTAAATCCATAAAAACTGCACGAATTACCCCTTTCTCCCGGGATTGTATGTAACATTCCATAGAATCGGAGGTGAGAATTTTCTGCAAAAGCACATCTCCCTCCTGAAGTGTGGAGGCAAGATAGCTTTCGGCGGTGGAAAGTTCACATTCGAAGCGGTATTCCGATTCTGTGGCGCAATCGGTCAGGCTATTTAACCCCTGAGCTTTAATACTTTCCGGACGGAAGGTAAGTATTTCCTGCTGACCAGACTCCTTGGTCTCTCGAATCCGGGTTTCGTTTTTATACAGATAGGATTTTTCTTCCTGAGAGTAGTAGCGTATGGACCATACATTTTCCGGGCGTCCGTCTTTGTAATCGGAAACCTGTTTAGTTACCACACAAAGCTTGGACTCCTCAATCAGTTGACCATGATTGGCTGAATAAAATATGTACCAGGTTACATATAGGGCGATAATCAGAAGCAGGCTCAAAAATATAAATACTGTTTTCTTTTTCCATGTTTCACTCAATGGTTTCATGATCCGTAACTTCCTCCTCTCTTACCTTTGTTATCACTTCATTTGTCAAGTGAAAAGAATCTCCCTCCTGTTTAATGCTTGATGATTCATTCTCTTCCTTTTTGACCGTGGACTCCGCTGTGATATTCTCTTTCTGGGCAGAGCATTCATCTTGGACCCTTGAAAAGTCTGGAATCGTTTTTTCTCCTCCCGGATGAAGGGCCAGCCATTCCACATACCAGCTTATCCCCCGGCTCCCGTATAAAAACAATGGGTTAATGGGGATGGTATTTTGTATCACCTCAAAGCCAATTTGTTCTTTTAACACATTTCCAATCTGCTGGTATTGAGAAATCTTTTCCCCTTTTTTTACCACTGGCTTTATTCCGGTATATTTCATGACAATGGATTTGCCTGATTGAATCCATACGCTGGTTTTAGAAGTACGGATGACGGTTCCATTGAGTTGGGAATATATTTCGGCTTCCCGGGGTATGGAAACCAGTATTCCGTGGTATTCTTCGTCAAAAGGCTTTTGCACTGTCAGATTGTTCTGGGTAAAGGTCTTCATTTCTTTCCCCAGTTCTCCCAGCATGAAGTCATCTCCCATACCATTTAGAATCGACATGGCGTATTCATAGGCTTCCTGAGTACTTTTTGCAAAATTCAGCGCCATTGACTGTTCTCCCAGATATTCTGTCCGCTCTTTAACAGCCGTGAGGTAGTCGCTGTAATCCATGCGAAGGATTTCCAGAGACTGGTTGTTTAAAAAATCCTGATCCATCTTATCGATGGAATCCTGCCACCTTTTTTCCTGTTCCTGCCATTGCTGGTATGCTATGTCTCCATCTATTTCCTTTAAGAGAGATACCAGCTCGTCCCATTCCTTTCCTCTTTCGTAGGTGGCGATAATTTGTCTGATTTCCTGCAGGAAGGATTTATCATCCAGCCGCTTTTCCCCTGTCAGCTCCCGGAAGTCATTTATGGTTCCGACGTTTTTGGCATATACGGGGAGGGAATTAGCCAGAATAATAACTTGTAACAGGATTATTAGTTTTCTGAATGTTCTTTTGTAGCTTTGCATCCATTCTCCTTTCCGTTTTTTAATTATTTTTTCTCTCACTATTAATATGGGATTTTTTTTGTGATTTTTTAAAAATTTTTAAAATTTTATTTTTTACACAAAAAAAGTCCGCTACAGCGAAATTTTTTTGTGTAAAAATCGAACTATTTTTCCTCTATTATCAAAATTGGGTACAAGGTGTGTTTTTCCAGAAAATAATTAGAGATTATTTTTAGTTTCTCGGAGCTTGAGGAATTAGAGCAGTAAAGCTTTGTGATTTTTACTAGTGTACCATCTTCTAAATAACTGGACCAATCGGTGAGGATGATTTTTCGAGAGTACGGATGAAAAAACGTAGGTGTAGCGGGCTACACTGAGGCTTTTTCATTTGTGCTCTCGAGAAATCAGACCAGCGAATGGTCTAGTTATTTAGAAGATGGTGCACTAGAGAATGAGAATTGTAGTTAACACGTAACTGAAAAGAAAGGAATTCGATGTCTATGAATAAAAACCTAATATATATTTTTGAAGCTTTCAGAAATACCCCTACTATAATCAAACATCTTCAGAAATCTCGTTGAAATGGTTAGAAGATAAATTAGACTCTTCGGAACTTGAGGAATTAGAACAGCAAATCTATGTTATTTTACTGGCGAACGAAGAAGCACTATTTATCAGCAGTTTAAAATTTGTTTGGCATACACTCAGAGCACTTTCTAGTTGAAATATGAATGTAACATAAATAGCAACAAGCACAAAACCTATATTTACTTGGATTTGTGCTTGTTCTCTGTAAATTATTCTTGCAAAATGTACTTCCTAATGTCAATTGCTAACTGGTTCAAAATATCATTTTCACCTAGGGAAATTGAGTATATATCTCCATCTTCATATAAATTCTTCTGAGCTTCTTCAAGAGATACGGCCAATTCCATGACGAAACCGCCGAGTCCTTTTACGAAAGTTAATTTATAATAACTTCCTTTATATTCAAAGACAGTTTCATTATTTATAATCGTTTTATTAAAACCCAAATCTGTAAAAAGGGATTCCGCTTGTTTATTGATTTGCTCAATTAAAGTATCTATCATATTTCTCCTTTCAAATACGCTTAATCGTCACTTATTAGTTCGGTATAATATTGCCTAACATATCGTATCTTATTGTTCCTGTGGGACCAGATGATATTTTCCAATATTCTACACCACCATGATGTCCACCAGCCGGATGATATTGTAAAATTCTATCTCCACCCCAGTTCACTTTGAAACCGCCACCTTCTTCAAATGGAATATTTTTCAGGCTTCCACCACTTAAAGGCTGTGGGTTATATCCATTGTTCTTCAAATACTTATACATTTGCTCTGGTGTTGCGTTTGCTAACTTCTTAGGATTGTTAATGAAATCATCTAAAGTGTTAAATAGCTTACTTCCTACACCCTTTGTAGACTTACCGCCACCCTTTATCTTCTTTACTTCAGCAACAACCCTATCCCAGCTCTTCATTGCCTTTTTCCCGACTTTTTTTACCACCACTTTCTTTACCACTTTCATTGCCTTTTTCCCTTTTAACGCAAATTTCCCGCCAGTTGCAAAGGCCCCTATTACTGATATCATGGCTGCCGCCGATAGAGCCGCATTCACCTTATCTCCTCGCAAGAGATAAAGAATGGCATTCACAATATCGGCCGGCTCTCCTACCACAGGGATTAAACCCGC
>JAVBLX010000062.1:0-26943 GCA_031553075.1 Acetivibrio sp. | reverse complement strand
TAATTTTACCTGTGGTTTTTGAGGTGATTTTCTTCGTACAAGTTTTTCACCCTTTTCTGAAAATCCATATCCAATCCAGAAGATTGTCTTACCCTTGTGAGAGCGTGTGTTGCCTCGTGTGCGATTTTTATCCCCTTCCTGTACAAATATAGCCTGACATACTCTTTTGACGAATTTGAGCCTTTGTGAAAAGGTGGTTTTTTTCTTTTCTTGACCTGAAAATTGCAAAAATAACTAGGGTTGAAAATGGTGCGGGTTAAAGGATTTATGCCAAAAGAGCTGGCATAAATCGTGAAACACCCACCGGCAAAGCCGTTGGAACAATTTCAATATGGCATAACTTTGAATCCTCTATGAGGAAATGTTATGTCATATGGTTTCTTTGTGTATTCTGCTACATCAGCGCCATTCATTTTTACTGGTATCTGTGATAGATAATAAATGAGTTTTACGGTATCGTCTGTTGTTAGAAAGGAGGCGATACACGATGACAGACATAGATTCTATTCAACTTATTCACGATTACTTTGAACTTTATGCTACACCAAATGTTCATGAAACTCTATCGAAAAATAAAGATTACTTAGAAGCTCTGAATACAGAAAAGAAACTTTATGAACAGTTTCAGGATTCATATCTGACTGAAGAACAACGTGATATTGTTGAGCAATTAATAGAAGCCATTTGTAGCAAAAATTCCATTTATTCCTCAACTATTTTTCGCTTGGGAATGCAAAGTTGTTTTTCTTTATTTCGACAACTGGGATATCACCAGAAATTGCCTTGAAACGATTAGAGAACAATTTAAGCTTCATGGAGCTTGAGGAGTTAAAGCAGCAAATCTGTGTAATTTTACTGGAGAATGAGAATTGCAGTTACCGCACAGCTTGAAAAAAACTAATTACTACACAAGTAGAAGAAAGGAATGATAAACCCATGGATGAAAACCTTGTTCGTATTTTTGAAGCCTTCAGAAATACCCCCTACTATAATCAAACATCACCAGAATTTTCCTTAAAATGGTTAGAAGACAAATTAGACTCTTCGGAGCTTGAAGAACTAGAGCAACAAATCTATGTTATTTTACTGAAGAATGAAGAATCCTTGTTTATCAACACTTTGAAGTTTATTTGGCATACAATAAGAACGCTTTCTACCCTAGACTACTAAAACAGACCTTTTATCTTCTGTATAATATCTTGGACGAACACCTTTTTCAACAAGAATCTGTCAACTTAAATTTAAAAACAAAGGCATTTCATATTGAAAGAAATACCTTTGTTTTTATCCTTGCCTGTTTTATATTATTTTAAGTAGTTCTAAGTGCATCTAAAAGCAACATAATTAATGTCTGATCAGCGCAAAAGCTAAACTTCATGAAATTGTCCTCATAGCTTCCACCTAATTGTCCAGACACATTTAATTTTTTTCCTTCGAATCCCAAAAGAATATACGCATCTGAATCCACATCAATAATTTTACATTCTCCCGAAAGTGAATCATTCATATGCCTTAAACATTGTATATATTCCTCAAGCTCTTCTGTATGTATACAAAAATCATGTGTTCCACAAAATCCATATGATTTTATCACTACAGCAAATGTAAGATTTACTTCAACCGAATATAAATACTCTAAACTTAATTCAGAATATTGAGATTTATAAAGACAATTATCTGCATTACTATTCATGTATAAATTCCTCCTATTTAAACTTAAAGTCATCAATTAAATTTAACGCTTTATTATAGACAAAGTGAATATTTATTTTTGTTCCGTCTGATAATACAACAATGTTTTGCATCTTAACCCATCCATCTGCTTTTAGCCACCTTGAATCTTTCATTGGTATTGATACTTCTGTAGCCCCAGCCAATGGATTGGATTTTACTTGTTGCATAGCTAACTGTTCATTAAGATTGTTTGCAACAGTCCGTCCAGTGCTGCCTTTATTTGCCATCTTAGGTATCTTTACAGAATTTTTGCCACCCTTGACATACACTCTTCACCCTTATAATAATCCAAGCTGATGCCCTTCTCTGAAAAATGAAAATACTTCTCAAAGCAGGTGGTTTCATCTGCTTAAAATTATAACAATAATACTTTTTTTTCCTAGTTCTTTTTGCCAGAATTGTGTTCTTCTTTCTCTTCTGACATACGATACTCTGTACCGTTTTTCAACATTCCATAGATGATGTTAATCAATCGTCTGGAAATACAGATTAGTATCTGCCTTCCATTTTTTCCTTCCAGACTGCGCCTCTCATAATAAGCACGAAATTCTGCATTTCTTGGGATTCCATTGCTGGATAACTGCACCATTTGAACCGCTAAAAAGTAAATAATCGCCTGTAATCTTCGGTTTCCCTGCTTTGTGGCTATGTCTTTTCCTTTTCCAGAAGAAGATAGTGTGAGCGGAGCAATACCTGCAAACTGCGCCAGTTTACTTGCATTTTTGAATCGGCTGATATCACCAATCTCCGCCAGTATCTTTACTGCTGTAATGATATTTACCCCAGGAATTGTGGCAAGGGTACAGCCAATCATATGATACATCTTTTCCAGTTCCTGCTCCAATTCCTCCAACTGTTGATTACTGTGCTGCAATTCATTGACAATACTTCGTGTCACCATATCCCTTGCATCCTGATAATCATTTCCCTTTAATTTGTCGCTACGAACAGCTTTAAGGATTTTTTCACAGGTCTTGGTGGAACAGCGATTATGGCTGATCGGTACAAGTTCCTCTCGCAATTCTTCTACGCTTTTTCCCTTTAAATACTTTCTGGAAGGGTATTTTCCCCAGAAATAAAGTGCAGTCGGTCTGCTGATATCATTAAAAAACAGCTTATAGCTTGGATAGGCTATGCACAACTGCTCGTGCAACTGATTGACCAAGCGGGTTCTCTGGTTCATGATATTATCACGTCTATGGACCAGTTGACCAAGTGACCAGTATGCATCATTCGGGCAGGCATCTGGCAAAGTATCCAGCATATTTACCGTTGCAAGTGCTATCGCAGCAGCATCATCGCTGTCACTTTTTCGATACGTAGCGCCTCTATGCTTTGCCTGTCGATTAGAAATAGATGTGTTTACATCTTTCACGATATAATTTTTCCCAATCAGCCAGACTGCAAGTGCTCTCCCATACCCGTAGGCATTTTCAAGACCATATATAACTTCTTTTCCGACACAATGCTTCTTTACCTTTTTAATCAGTTTAGGAAACTCCGCTGATTTATTGGCGAAGGTAATCTCGCCCAACTTTTGATTGAAGCAGTCAATAATGACTGCGGTGTGGTTCTCCTTATGCAAGTCGATTCCCACATAAATATACTCTTCTTTAATCATAACATTTACTTTCCATTCTCTTATATTTGGCAAAATGCTGACAACCTCAACTACTAAGTCTCTATCCAAGATTTACGTTTTTACTACTTGGTGGACAAGGGTGGCTTAGTCAATCCATCTCTGGTCGGACACTGAATGCTTATGCACCGCCGACTTTTATGAGGAATGTCTGTTCCCCTGCTGGAAAGCAAGGGTCTCGAAAGACTTACGAATTGCTTTCGTGGTCTGTGATGTTAACTCTGAACCAAAAAAGATGCAAGTCCTTTTTAAATGATTTTTAAGGGGATTTTAATAATGAATTTTGACGAAAGAATTGTGTTCGGATTTACATTCTAAAGACAGAAAAAAGAACAGCAAAAAGAGACTACAGAGAAAGTTTTTTCCTCCCCCCGAAGCCCCCCGGTTCGCCCATTTTACCATAGAACATTTTTCTTGTAAAGCCCATGGTTCACCATGAACTATCGGGTGAATATCTGTTCGCTAAAATAACCTTGTTTTTGATCCAAAATTACACTTCTATCGCTATTTTTCTTTGATGCCATTCAAAATCCTTTGTGTAATTTTACCTGTGGTTTTTGAGGTGATTTTCTTCGTACAAGTTTATCACCTTTTCTGAAAATCCATTTTCAATCCAGAAGATTGTCTTCCCCTTGTGAGAACGTGTGTTGCCTCGTGTGCGATTTTGATCCCCTTCCTGCACAAATTATAGCCTGACATACTCTTTTGACGAATTTGAGCCTTTGTGAAAAGGTGTTTTTTTCTTTTCTTGACCTGAAAATTGCAAAAATAACTAGGGTTGAAAATGGTGCAGGTTAAAGGGTTTATGCCAAAAGAACTGGCATAAACCGTAAAACACCGACCGGCAAAGCCGTTCGGGCAATTTCAATATGGCATAACTTTGAATGCCTGATGAGAAAAAGTTATGCCATCTGATTTCATTGTGTATTCTGCTACATCTTTGCCACTCATTTTTATTGGTATCTGTGATAGATAAGTTTTGCGCTTTGGGGTATCGTGTGTTGTCAAGAAGGAGGTGAATCCCGATCGAATAAAAATACCAGATATGTTAATTTTAAAACGTATTGCCACACAATTGGAAAGGAATTAAACACCTATGAATAAAAACCTTGTACATATTTTTGAGGCATTCAGAAGCACCACCTACTATAGTCAAACATCCCCAGATATTTCCTTGAAATGGCTAGAGGACAAGTTAAGCTCTTCGGAGATTGAGGAATTAGAGCAACAAATCTATGTTATTTTGCTTGAAAATGAAGGGGCTTTGTTTATCAACACATTGAAATTTATTTGGCATACCATCAGAGCCCTTTCTACCTTTGATTCTTAAACACAACGTTTTGTAAAGCGTTAATTCAATAACGCACAAAGCTTAAATAAATATTAGGCTTTGTGCGTTGATTTTAAACTATATTTTTAACTTGCTTGAGAGTTCCATAGACATTTTTGTTTTTAGTAATTGAGGATTAATTTCGTTTAATTCTTCTAAAAACCTTTTGATCGTATTCCTTATCTCGCTATCAAAAGATTCCATGTTAACACAAAAATCAAGAGGTTCAATATATTTAAATCCTTTATATGGTTCTTTAATGAAAAGGTTATTGGTTTTCATCTCTTCATCAACAGCCACATTAATTATTATTTTATCACCATTGATTTTAAACTCCATCCATTTATTAATAGTATCAAGTTCATAGAATGCAGCATATTTTGTTAATGGCAGAGTGTTCGCAACATCCAAAATGTCATTAAGCCAGTAATCTATATATTCGCCACCTACCTCACCTTCCTGAATAGGATTCTCGTGATAATAACAACCTTCCTTTTGTTCTCCAAAGCAAACTTCAATGAACCCTGAAACATGTCCATATTCTGTATCAAAAAAGTCAACTGTCATTGATTTAAGTTCATCAATATCGTCAACAATTCTATAATTAACTTTAAACATAGCGTTTCTCCTTATTTTATTAGTTTTAAAAGTTGCTCATAAGTATATTTATAACTTCCCCATGCAGATTGAAGTGTTCCATTTTTAAAGGCGATGGTTACGGTTTCACCTGCATAATTAAAAATATAATTACTACTTGTCAACCCCTTACTAATAGCCTGGTTATATCCATAATTGATAGCGTTTTCAATTTGGGTACTACTCCATTTAGAATTAAAAAATGATTTGTACTCCAGCTCTTTTAAAACGTCAGCTTTAGGCTTATATTTCATCTGCTGAGCATATACATTGGGATTCCACAACTTTTTTCACCTGGGAATGCAAAGGATGCAAATCGCCATTGAGGTCGTGGAAAAGCGTTATTAACTCCAAAATGAACAAAAGTCCGAATAATCGGACTTTTGTTGTTGTGGCTTAGAGCCGATACTTTATTCTTGGGTCAAATTGTTAATCTTTTGAAGAAGTTCTCTGACCATCTTCGTTTTTAGTAGTTCATGATTCAAATTCTCAAGTTCAGCGATAAAACGGCTAACTGTGCTTACTATTTCGGTTTTGAATTCGATAAACTCTACAGAAAAATTTATCGGAGTAACATAGTCAAATCCGTTAAAAGGCTCTGTAATAAATAACTTATCATTTATTTTTTTTGAATCTATTGCGGTGTTGATTAATACATTGTTATCTATAAGCTTGAATTCTAGCCACCTGTTGGTGGTCTCAAGTTCTTGAAATGCAACATATTTTGTTAAGTATAAATTATTGACAGTATCCAGCAATTTCCTGAACCAGTAGTCTAATAATTCCCCTCCAGCCTCGTATTCGCCCAAGGGGTTTTCATGATAATAGCAACCCTCTTTTTGAGTACCGAAGTTTATTTCGATAAACCCAGCAACTTGATTCCAATCTTTGTCAAAAAATTCATAATGTATAGATTTTAATTCATCTATTTCATCCACTATTCTATATTTAATCTTGAACATGATGACCTCCTATTTTAATAAGTCTAGAAGCTGTTGATAAGTATAGGTATAATTACCCCATGCTGACTGTACTGCTCCATTTTCTAGGGCAACGGTTACACTTTCACCAGCGTAAGTAAATGTTAATTTCCCATTTGTTATGCCTTGGCTAACTGCTTGGTTATACCCCGAATTAACTGCACTTTCAATTTGGCTATTACTCCAACTAGAGTTGAAGAAAGATTTAGTCTCTAGTTGTTTTAACACGTCTGCCTGTGATTTGTATGGTAGCTGTTTAGCATATGTTGTTGCGGAATGCTCATTGGTTATGTGTTTTAAATTACCACTTGTAATTTTAAGGTCACCCGCACCCTTAGTTCCAGTGCCACCCTTAGTAGCCTTCTTAACATTCGGACCACGCTTATTCACACGCTTGTTTGCCACATTTCCACCTTTTTGCTTTAGCGTTACACTTAATTTACCTTTTATCGCCGTAACCGACTTAACCGCCATCACAGCAGTCATAATAATCTGGACGCCTTCTTCATATGCCCTTGCAGATCGCTGTGCCAGTTCCTTGACTTGTTCATCGGTCAATTTCTTATTCACTTTATACCAGTCCAAATGGCTAAACACAAATCGCAGATCACCTGATAATCCATCCCAGACACTTTGGCCCAATGCATCTTTTATGTCCGCCAAGCTATATTTTCCCTTGATAAATTCATTCATACTGGCAACAAATTCCTTGGCATCTGAAATAAATCTTGGCAGTGCAAGGAGAGTATTATCTAACGTTATCTTTACTGCTTCTTTTCCAAACTCCCACGCAAAGCTTTTATACTGGCAACGGGCCAGAAATCCACTTGGATCATAGTAGCAAACTGGATTATTTAAGGCATATGCATATGGGTTCATACTTTGTCGGATTGCATTTGTATCAGGCAGCAAGCTAGTCGCAGCATCATCACCATAAATGTTATTTTGAGTATCCCAATAAGTATCTTTCGATATCATACGGGCAGTTTCCCCATCATAAAATCTGGCCTGTGCAAAATATTTATCCAACACCGTATCATACATATAGTTGGTAAACCCAAAGCTATTCTCAAGCCCTGCACAACTGATGTCATCCTCCACTGGTATCTGTAAGTTTCCCCACACATCCCTTGGGGCGTATCTGAGGACTTCACCCTCCTGGTTGGATGCGAACAGCACACTGCCTGACCGGTCCGATTGGAAATAAACTTTACTGTTTTCTTCGGCAATATCAGTCCGAAGCGTTCTTTTTGTCTCAGGAAAAATGCTCAACTTTTGGTTTAAACGTTCACTTCCACGTCCATAGGTTACTCTTGTTGTTCCAAAATCGGATTCAATCGATAATAACTCATTGTTCGTGTCGCTCAGATAATCGATTACATAGTTCGTTTCTTTTACCCGGAAGGCTTCCGGCTGATTCTCGTCTTCTACACCTTGTCCGTAGTTTTCATAGCTGAAGCGGTGCTGTTCCAGCATCTGTACGTTCTTTACTCGCATGTACAGACCATTATAGGTATATTCCGACTTTTCTCCGGTTTCTATATTACGTCCCAGTACCATGTGGTTGGTTGCATCGTAGATATATTGCTTCACTACCTGATCAGCATTCTTTTCTTCGATCTGGTTTCCCCGTTTATCATATTGGTAGCTGGAGGTGATTCCATTTTCCACTTTGCTAATAAGCTGGTTCAACTGGTTATACTGATAGGTTGCTTCGGTACTGTCATTTACCCTTTTCTCGGTCCTATTACCAAGAATATCGTAAAGATAGGATTCGGTGATTTCTCCTTTTGTATAGGATAAGAGCTGCCCCAGGGCATCGTATGTATAGGTCACTTGCTCGGTAAGTTCCGCTGAACTTCCTTGCTTTACTGAGCTTATGATATTTCCAATGGCATCATAGGCAAGGTTGTCTTCCAACTGGGTACCGTCTTCTAATTGATACAAAGTCTGGATCGGTAGACCGTTTTTGTTATAAGCATAGGAAGTGGTGCTGCCTGGTTGCTGTATTTTAAGGGTATTACCGATTGCGTCGTACTCATACTTCGTTACCTGCTCTTCCCCATCTACTACCTTGACCATACGGTCATTCTTATCATAGCTGTAGGTAACTGCGCTCCCATCCGGATAAGCGATACTGGTGGTATTTCCATTGGCATCATAACCATAGCCAACGGTCTTCCCGTTATGGTCGGTCACTTTTTTAAGAGCACCAATCTCGTCGTATTCCATCCTGACAGTGCCTGTCCAGTCCTTGAGCTCTACCAAATCTCCTCTTTTATTATAGCGGAAGGTAGCTTCTTTGCCATCACTGTATCTCATACTGGCAGGTTGGTCATTCAGGTCATACACGACTTCGGTCTTATACTGATCCTCGTCCAGGATCGTTATGATGTTTCCGTTGCCATCGTAAGTATAGGTCTTTTCCTGTGACAGAGGGTTGATTTCCTTCACCATCTGGCCTTTTTTGTCATACTGGTAGATGGTCGCTGATGTCTGCCCGTTTGATGCAGGAGCAGACGCTTTGATCTGATTGCTCATGGCATCATATTCATAAGTGGTCACATGACCAAGAGCATTCGTCGTCTTGCTTAAGTTTCCGTTTGCATCATACTCATAAGAAGTCGTTTTCCCTTTTGCATCAGTCACGGTGGCTATTTCTCCACGGGCTGTATAGGTGAAAGACGTCTTGCCACCCATTGGGTCAGTAATGGAGATGACCTGGCCTAATGCGTCATAGGCATAGCTTACTACGTTGCCAAGGGCGTCTGTTTCTGTTAATACCTGTCCCAGAGAATCATATGTATATGTAGTTGTATTTCCTTCGGGGTCTTTTGTGCTAAGCAAATTGCCGGCTGGTGAATATTCATATTCCGTAACATTTCCACGGGCATCGGTCTGCTTCACGACCCTGTCAAGACTATCATACACGAAACTTTGACAATTGCCAAGAGCGTCGCTCATTTGAGTCATTCGACCAAGGGAATCATATTGATAGGATGTTTGGGCACCTTCCTGATCGGTAAATGTTAGCAGTTCACCTCGTTTGCCATAAGAAAGAGCAATCTGGTCTCCGTTCTGGTCAGTCACAGCAGTAATCCGGTTTAGGGCATCATATTCGTATGTCCACTTGTTTTGATTGGCATCGGTATATGAGGTCATGTTTCCTGCTGCATCATAGGTATAGGACCATTTATGACCATTTTCATCCTCAAAGTTGGTCAGTTGGTCTAAGCCGTCATAGGTGTATGTCTTTACCCCACCAATCGGATTAATTTCTTTGATAAGATTACCATTTCCGTCATAGGAATAGGTGGTTTTCCCGCCACCTGCATCCGTGACTGATTCCAGTTCCCCTCTGGCGTTATAAATATATGACGTTGTGTATCCCATAGGATCCGTCACTTTGGTCACCTGGTCATTTGCATCATATTGATAGGAGTATACATTTCCCTCTGCATCGGTTATTTCTGTGCAATTACCGTTCCTGTCATATTTGTAAGAAGTCTTATTTCCCTTTGAATCGATTTCCTCGGATAAACGTCCGGAGTCATCGTAAGCGTAGGTTGTCTTGTTGTTTTCTTTGTCAAAGACCTTTGTCATATTTCCATCCGCATCATAGCTCAATGTTTCCGAATGGTTGTCGGTGTCTTCCATGGAAATGAGTCTTCCTGTTTTATCATAGGTGAAGCGGATAGCTCCTGCATCAGATGTAATGCTTGTCAGTCTGTTTCCTATATCATAAGAATAGGTAGTAGCCGCCCCATCTTCATCCGTTTCAGTGAGCAGGTTGCCCGCTTGGTCATAAGTGTTTTTCGCTTTATAGCCCAAAGCGTTTACTATTTCGGTAACGCGTCCCATCGCATCATAAGAGTAGAGTGTCTGATGGTCACGTGGATCCGTCACACTCTTTATTTGCCCCATGGTGTCATAAGCGTATTTTGTTGAATTGCCTGCTGCGTCCTTGATTTCGGTTAACTGACTGGCTGCATCGAATACATAGCTAGTCGTATTCCCATTTTTATCCGTCAATGACACAACATTTCCCCAAGCATCATAAGTATAGCTTTGACGATAGCCAAGGGGATCTTTGTCCTCAATTAAGTCTCCTCTTTGGTCATAAATAAAGGTATATTCATTTCCCAGATAATCGGTTGCCAGAGATACCTGCCCCATCTCATTATACTCCAGATGCTGACTGTTTCCCATACGGTCTTTGATGCCCGTATTATTTCCGTTTTTATCGTAGTCAAAGGCAACGGTCCCATCTGCATCCACAATACGAAGCAACTGTCCTGCCGCTGAATAATCATAGGATGTCGTCTTTCCGGTTGGTGTAGTGAATGAACACAGTCTGCCAATAGCGTCGTAACTGTACTGGTAAGTATTTCCTTCTGGGTCGGTATATGATTTTAAGTTTTGATTGGAATCATAGGTATAAGTTGAAACATTTCCGTTTTTATCGGTATGTGATAGTAGGTTATCGTTGCTGTCATAGGAAAAATACTCTGTATTTCCACATTCATCTTGCATGGATAGTACATTGTTGTTTCCATCATAGGTATAATTCGTTTCGGTTCCGTCCCGATTAACCACCTTGACTGGATAATTTCTGTCATTATATGTAATATGCTCCTCAGTCTCATCCTGATAGGTAACTTGTTTAAGTCGACCTATTTCATCATATTCCATCTTTGTCGTATATCCAAGTTGGTTAATTTCCTCCGTAACCTGACCTTTGTCGTTGTATCTGTTTTGTACAACGGTTCCTGCAATATCTACGCTTGTAACATGCATGGCCTCATCATAGGAGTATATAGTGGCATTTCCCAGTTCATCTACAAATGTGCTGGTTCTATTTTCTTCATCATACAAAGCAGATGATTCCCCACGGCCTGCCAGATTCTGCGTTACAACTCTGCTATCAGAATCATATTGATTCGTAAGATTATTATTACCGGAAAAATCTGTAATGGTTAACATGTTTGCTGAATCATCATAGGTAAACAAAATACTGTCGCCGTCAGGATTCTGGGCTGAAACCATCTGGTCACCATCATACGCAAACATAACAGTATTTCCCA
The DNA here is from genome assembly GCA_031553075.1 of Acetivibrio sp. Classification (GTDB taxonomy): domain Bacteria; phylum Bacillota; class Clostridia; order Lachnospirales; family Lachnospiraceae; genus DIGJ01. The sequence goes on along the minus strand of JAVBLX010000062.1, from coordinate 15,540 downwards.
TGACATCAGACACCTGGGATATATGCCCATCTGTATATTCCAATGTCAGGATTCCACCATGCTGTCCTGCAATGCTGATGATTTGTCCTTCGTTATTTGCACGGAACAGATAGGTAACAAGACCTCCTTCAATAATCTTGTTCAAACATAAGTTAGTATCAAATTGATACTCAGTACCGTCAAGGTCTCTGACAAAATATGTTTGGTCGTCTTTTTTGCCCATTGTGAAGTCTGATTCTATTCCATCTACAAGCTGAAAGTCACTTCCAGACGGATTAATGTGAAATGGTACTGCTTCGCCATTAGGGGTACTGAAATAAGCATACTCGTCATCCATATAGAGCATGTAATTAAGAGAATATGTCCATTTGCTTCCTAATACATTCTGTCCTCCATCGCCTTGAGAATTATACATTGCAGCGAAGTGTAACGGATCCTTTCCATAATCTTCTAGAAATGTGTAGTTCCATATAAATGAGCCTGTCAGAGCATCTACTGGATCAAGACAGGTGTATGATTTCTTTCCGTCTTGATATGTTTTATTTGATTTTACATTCTGCACTGTGGCTTTTTTGCTTATCTTGGTAAAAATTGTCTGAGCCGGGCTGTAGCTACTGAAGCCTAATGGACTATTTGCCCGAACAGAATAACGATTCTGAGTATTTGGTTTTAAGCCTGAAAATGTTTTGGAGGTACCAGTCACTTTTGTAGTCTTACCATTAAAAAGCACATTATAATCTGTTGCTCCTTCCACTGGAGACCAACTTACTGTCACACTATTAAGGGTCGATGTTGCCTTAACATTTTCCGGCATTTCCATTGTATTTCCAAGGGTCTTGACCATATTCACCGGACTGTATGCACTTGATCCATATGCATTATTTGCCCTAACTGAATAGATGTAGCTTGTATCCGATTTCAACCCAGTAAAGATTTTGGAGGTTTCGGATACATTATAGGTAGATGCATTAAAGGTTTTGAAGTTATTGGAACCAATATTGCCTGATACATTATAAGCTGCCTCATCAAAGGTAATGTCATAGCTGGTTGCACCGGAAACTGCATCCCAGCTTATCTCCACTGCTTCATCCATAGGAACAGCGCGGATATTGGTTGGTGTGCTCAACAGCGTTCTGATTATCTTTGGGTCACTCCAGAGTTTGCCTCCCTCACTTACTGCACACACTGAATAGGTATATTCCGTATCCGGTGTTAATCCACCATAAGTATTAGATGTACCCTCTATATTCCAGCTTAATCGTCCATCAAGGGTAGTCTCATAGGTTCGTGCATCTTTAACCTTACTCCAGCTTAATGTTACTGTTTTATCCGTGGCCGTTGCTGTAACCTCTGGAGCCGACTCAGGTGGTGCCTTGAGCGTTCTGACCTCTATAAATTTATATGGACTTACTCCCCTTTCATTACCTGCTCGAAGCCTGACCGTATAGTTTCCATCTGGAGTTAACCCGGTAAAAGTAGTTGAGGTTCCCTTGACTGTATGGTACCAATAACCATTAAGAGCAAGATCATAATAGTCCGCTCCCAAAACTGGACTCCAGGTTACTGTAATCGAATATGACGCTGGAGTGACAATAACATTTGTCGGCGTAGTGGGCTCTGTTATAATAATTATTTTGGGAAGAGTTGTGACTGTTTGAGTTTCACTGTAAGGACTGGACCCCCATGTGTTTTTTGACCGGACTGAGTAGGTGTGGCTTGTCTCTGGTGTCAACCCGGTAATATATATGGAGCTTTGCTTAGACACGCTATGGGTCTTCCCATCAAATATCACATCATAATCACTTGCTTGATACACACTATCCCAGGTTATCAAGATTTTTGTGTCCTCTGGGTACACTTTAATTCCCGTCGGTGTGGCAGGTGCGGGCGGAAGGGTCGTAGCACCAGTAAATTCACTATTTGGACCTACTTCGTCTCCGTTTCTGGCACGTATAGTATAGCCATGAGTTGTAAATGGCTCTAATCCAGTAAAGGTCTTGGAGGTAGTAGTCACATTATAGACCGCACTATTCCATGTTATATCATAGCTGGTAGCACCGGCAACTGCACCCCAACTTAGGGTAATGGAATTTGATGTGGCAGTGTATTTGATGTTTGTGGGTGCGGCCATTTTGGTAGTGACTGTTTTTGATGTACTATAGGCACCTGAACCGCCACTATTATTTGCCCGCACCGAGTAAGTATAACTTGTATTAGGCGCCAATCCGGCAAATATCCTGGATGCCGAATCCACGTAAAAGTCAGTCACATGATAGGTAGTTCCGTTAAACATAACATCATAACTAGTGGCTCCGGTAACGGGAGTCCACTTTACTGTAACTGAATCTGATGTAGCGGTGGCAGTAATATTTGTTGGTACTGACGGTGGATTTGGAATTGTTGAGATCATATACGTTTGAGTGATGCCACTTGAACCTGACGCATTGTTTGCTCGTACGGCGTATGCATATTTTTTACCTGGCGTCAATCCCGTAAAGGTCTTAGAGGTTCCAATAACGTTAAAGAATTCCCCAAATCCACTATTGGTGTATCCATCAAATAAGACATCATAGCTGGTTGCTCCTGTAACCGCACTCCAACTTATTGTAACAGAATCTTTCGTTGAGGTGGCAGTAAGGTTCGTTGGCACTGTTGGTGCTTTTGGTATGACAGATGGTGTTACAACCACCCTTGATGTACTATATTCACTTGATCCCGCAGCATTGTTTGCTCGCACCGAAAATCTATAGCTTGTATTCGGCAATAGTCCAGTAATTATTTTATATGTGCCCGTTACACTATATGTTGTTCCATCAAACAAAACGTCATAGCTAGTGGCACCAGTAACTGCATTCCAACTTACTGTAACGGAATTTGTCGTCGAAGTGGCATCAACATTTGTTGGTACCGCAGGTACGGATTGTGTACTTGAGGAAGTTGTAACCTTTTTGGATGTACAATAGTCACTTGATCCGGTCGCATTTTTGGCCCGCACGGAGTAGGTATAAGTCGTATTCGCCGATAACCCAGTCACCGTTTTGGATGTGCCCGTTACGTTGTAAATAGTTCCGTCAAATAAAAGATCATAGCTAGTTGCACCACTCACTGAACTCCAGCTCACCGTGGCTGATGTTGTTGTAGCTGTTGCGCTGACGTTCGTAGGTATATCTAATGATGTTGAGGACCCTGAAGACGTCATAATTGTTTTTTGGGCACTGTACGAACCTGTCCAGTATGAATTTTTAGCGCGAACTGAATAGGTATAGCTTGTATTCGGCAATAATCCGGTAAGCGTTTTGGATATTACCGATACGACCTTTTTGTTTCCTGGTACGCTGTATGTTATTTCGTCAAATACAAGATCATAGCTAGTCGCCCCAGGCACCGCATCCCAACTCAATGTGACTGATGTTGATGTTGATGTTGCGGTTACAGCAGGGATTCCCGGCGTAGGATCACTATAAAAATCTGAAGAGATTAATATTATTACTGATTCAGAAAGAGTACAAAAGCCCTCACTGTCATATGCGGCAACAACTATTGTATAAAGCTGGTTCGCCGGAAGATTAGCTATGCTTGTGTATGTGGTTGTCTGTAAGTTGTCTGCATTAGCATAGCAGACCGTTTTCGATGAAGAACTTACTAACAGCAAAGAATATTCTACAGCCCCGGGAACTTGAGTCCAGTAGGATGTAATTGATCCATCACTATTTAATTTTGATTCTAAATCTAAATTCGTAGTTGTTGCTGCAAAACTGGTATGACCAATATTACTGGTACCAGCAATATTGCTAAGCACCATTATAAAGCATAACAAAAGTGCAATAATTGATTTCAGCTTTATCCTAAGTTTTTTCATATATTTTTTACCTCGCAGTTTTTTTAGTTTATAGGTAACGACATATTTTGTATCGTTACCTATGGGATAGATTGATTCTGCTAATCGGAAAAATTATTGTTAGACAAATCTATTTTTTTCAATTTGCTAAGTGAATCCAATTCTTTGGGCAATTTTCCGCTTAAGTTATTGTTGGCTAAATATAGGTATTTCAAATTGTAAAGCTCACCAATAGCAACTGGTATTTTTCCACTTATTCCTCGATTAGAAAGTGCAATAACATATATGGTAGAAAAATCACTTCGGGACTTAATTGTATTAATTGATTTTCCTTTAATGTTAAGAATTTTTTCCATTTCATCAATAAACCACGTTTGACCTTCACATTTTTCAATAAAAGCCTTTGCGTATTCTGTTTGAGGTGTCAATGTATAAATTTTTTCTGTAATGGTATTGCTTATTATTCTACTTCCATCTGTAGTTACAGCCTTAACATAGATAGTATAAGGTGTATTCGCATGAAGTCCTGTTATGGTGCATGTATTGCTCTCTGTCATTAATATCTTTTTGTTATAGATGACTTCATAACCTTCTGCCTCCTCCACTTCATTCCAGGTCAAAGTGATAGAATTCTTGTCTTTGTTTATACAATGCAGACCGTCTATAGTTGAAGATTTTCCTTTTATTCTGACTTTTAAGGTTTGAGACCATACTCCTGTCTTATCACCAACCTTTGCACGCACTTTAAACTCATAAACAGTATTGGCAGTAAGATCTTCAAGTGTCATCTTTGGCGTGGCTGTTTTTTCAATCTTATCCAAATACGATACTTCATATTCGGTAGCCCCCTGAATAGCCGCCCATTCTATGATAACTGAATGGTTTGTTAAATTGCTATATGTCAGTTTAATTGGTACACTAAGAATGAATGCTTTAAAGTTTTTCAAAGTTGGATAAGAATTATCATCGACCCACCAAATGTTTTCAAAATCCCATCCTGCAAATGTTTCTATATTAAACATTTGCTCTGTAGTTCGTGCTTGTGTTGCTGGAGTTGACTTATTTGCTGCCGTACTGTCAAAGTACGAATTAATTACCGTCGTGCCCGTATATACATATACTAAACCACTTCCGGCTGTGCTTATCACGCTGCCAGCGGAATAACATTTTTTTACACTTCCATACGAAGAATAGCCAATCAGCCCCGCTGCATAAGCACTATTTGCTGTCGATGTTACACTTCCTGTTGCAAAACTATCACTTAGCTCAGTATAAGAAGCACTACCAATAAGCCCCCCAACATACCCTTTTCCTGTTATATTTTCGGTTGCATAACATTCACTTATTTTCATTGGCGAGGAGCTCGTTCCGGTGGCCACACCAACCATACCCCCTGCATAATCACCACTACCCTTCACTTTTACTGTCGCAAAACAATTCTTGACCATGCTTGAAGATATATAACCCAGCAAGCCTCCCACGTTTGTTGTCCCATTTACCATTCCGTCCCCAGCCACAGAGCACTCAACAATGTTTCCTCCAGTTGCGTAACCAGCAAGGGCACCACAGTACTGTCCCCCTGTTACCGTAACATCAACCAGACTGATGTCTTCGGTGATACAGTTATTCAGATAACCTGCCAATACCCCTAAATAGGCCGTGGTCGTTAGCTGTCCGACCTCTGCTTTTTCTATCACCAGATCCTTAAATCTTGCTGATATAGCATATCGGAACATACCAGTATAAGAGTCTGTAGTACTTATCCGGAAGTTCCTCATGGTATGACCAGCACCATCAAGGCTTCCCCTAAAAGGCATAGATGATGTGCCAATCGGTATCAATGTTTCTCCGTTAAAATCAATGTCTTCGGTAAGCTTGTAATGGCTGTTCAAGTCGTACTTTATAAATTGGAACTGTTCTGCATTACGAATCAAATATGGAAAACTTTCCGTACCATCGCCAGCTGGATGAGAACTAACATCATTGTCCTGCAGCTCTGGTTTTCCTAGCTTACGCAGATATGGATAAGAGCTTCCCTCTGCTATATCCCATATATCAGCAAAATTCCAGTCGGTATAGAAATTCTGTTTCATTAGTACTCTTGTTACTTTTCCAACATTGTTTGTGTTGTAGGTAGTTACCCCACTTGCAATACTGTCAAAATATGAATTCGTTACTGTTGTGCCGGCATATACATATATAAAACCACTTCCGGCTGTGCTAACCACTTTGCCAGTGGAATAACAGTTCTTCACGGTTGCATAATTAGCATAACCAATCAATCCCGCCACTTTATCACTATTTGTTGTAGATGTTACACTTCCATTTGCAAAGCAGTCACTTATGTTGGCATAAGAAGCTTCTCCAGTTAAACCACCTATGTTCCCTTTTCCTGTTACGTTTCCCGTCGCATAACATTCATTCATCAATGCTGCTTTTGAGGCTGAACTTCCTCTGATTTGTCCTATTAATCCTCCTGTATAGTCTCCACCATTTACCACAGCTGTTGCAAAACTGTTTTGGATAGCACAAAAATTTGTAACCCCAGTCATGCCTCCGACCCATGATTTTCCGGTTATCATCCCATTTCCTGTCACAGAACAGCCAGTTATGCTACCACTATAGGCATAGCCAGCCAAGGTTCCACAGTAGCCACCTCCTGTTACTGTTGTATTAATCAGACTGATATTCTCTGTTGTACAGTTATCAAGATATCCTGCCAATGCCCCTATGTAGTAATCAGTTGCTGGCTGTTTGATTTCCGCGTTTTCTATCACCAGATCATTAAACTTTGCCGATGTTGCATACCGAAACAGACCAGTATGAGAGTCTGTCGTAGTTATCTTGAAGTTCCTTATCGTATGTCCACCACCGTCAAAACTCCCTTTAAAAGGCATATTTAATGTACCAATGGGTATCACTGTTTCCCCATTAAAATCAAGGTCTTCTGTAAGCTTGTAATGACCATTCAGGTCATATTTTATAAATTGAAGATGCTCCGTGTTACTAATCAGATATGGCTCTCCTTCTGTCCCCACACCCGCTGGATGGGAACTAATATCATTTTCCTTCATCTCTGGTTTTTCTACATTACGCAGATATGGATAAGATCTTCCGTCTGTTATATCCCATATATTCGTAAAATCCCAGTTAACATAGAAGTTTCGTTTCATCAATACACTCGTCATCTTTCCGACATTGTATGTGTTGCAAGTAGTTATCCCACTTGCCATATTATCAAAATACGAATCTTTCACTGTTGTTGCCAGATAATCATATATAAAACCACTGCCGGCAGTACTAGCTACCTTGCCAACGGAATAACAATTCTTTGTTGTTGTATATCTGGAATAACCAACCAGTCCTGCCGTACCAGAACTGTTGGTTGTTGATGATACACTTCCCATTGCAAAACAATCTTTTATTTGGGCAGAAGAAGCATATCCGGCTAAGCCACCTATACACGATCTTCCGGTTACAGCTCCCGTTGCATAACATTCATTCATTGTTACTTTTGCATCTGAGGTATCCATGATCTGTCCCAACAAACCTCCCACATAGTCTCCGCCATTTACCGCCACTGTTGCGAAGCTGTTTTGGATCGTACAATAACTTGTAACTCCAACCATGCCACCAACCTTTTCCGTTCCAGTTATCGCACCATTTCCTGACACAGAACAATCAGTTATGCTTCCATAGGTAGCATTCCCAGCTATTGCACCACAATACTGACCTCCTGTTACCGTAACGTCAATCAGTCTGATATTCTCCGTCGTACAATCATAAAGCGCCCCCGCTAGAGCTCCTATGTAATAACGCAATGTGTTTTGTTTAATCTCCGCATTTTCTATGGTAAAATTTTTGAATTTTGCTTTATTGCCATAACGAAATATCCCTGTATTGTCATCTGTAGCATTGATTATGAAATTTTGTAAGGTATGTCCATCACCATCAATACTTCCTTTAAACTGTGTATTCGATGTACCAATTGGTATTAATGTTTCTCCCTTAAAATCGATATCATCTACAAGCTTGTAATAGCTCGACAAATTATAATATCTAATATTATTAAACTGATTCGCATTACTAATCAGATATGGTGATGTCTCTGTTCCTTCTCCAGCAGGGAAGGAGCTGAGATCACATTCCACCATAGCAGGTTTTTCCACCTTCTTAAGATACGGATATGTGTTACCCTCCGTCATTTCCCATGTATCAACAAAGTCCCAACTTGTATAAAAAGCCTGATTCAGTAAGATAGTTGTCAACTTTCCTACATTATAGGTATTGCTATTAATTATTCCCGTTGCAACCATATCAAAATACGAATTTTCCACTGTCGTACTACGTAGTGCACCCACGAGTCCACTACCTGCGGTACTCACCACTTTACCAGCTGCATAACAATTTTTTATATTTCCATAGGATGTTTCGCCAACCAAACCTGCTGTGGCGGAGTTATTTGTCGTAGATGTTACACTTCCGATTGCAAAACTATTACTTAGAGCCGCATAGGATGCTTTACCAATAAGCCCACCTACATCCCCCTTTCCGGTTACATTTCCGGTTGCATAACATTCATTAATCTTTACTAGCATGGGCCCATACGTCATATTGTATCCTGAAACTGCTCCAATCAAGCCGCCTACATAATAATTACCACTACCTTTCACTTCCACTGTCGAAAAACAACTCCTGACACTGGTTGAATATAGATAACCCACCAAGCCACCCACGTTTGTTATTCCATTTATTGCCCCGGTGCCTATCACAGAACACGCAGTAATCGTTCCTTCGTTAGCATAACCTGCCAACGTGCCGCAGTAATCCCCCCCTGTTACAGTGACATCAACCATCTTTACGTTTTCTGTAGTACAGCCATTCAGATAGCCCGCAAAAGCTCCAATATAGGAAAGTGTTGCTGTTTGTTTAATCTCCGCATTTTCTAATACAAGATTTTTAAATTTTGCTGATGCGGCGTAGCCAAACAGACCTGTATAAGATATCGTGGTGTCAATCTTGAAATTCTTAATGGTATGACCATCCCCATCAAGGCTTCCTTTGAATGGTACGGCCAATGAGCCAATCGGTGCCAATGTTGCTCCATTAAAATCGATGTCCTCCGTAAGCCTGTAACAACTATCCCGTTGATTACGGATGTTGTTAAACTCTTCCACCGTGGAAATCAGATATGGATTATTTACCGTTCCATTTCCTACATACGAAACTGAATCTGCCTTTATGATTATCTCATAAGAAAAATTCATTAATACCAAACATAAAATCATTAAAATTGCTATACTTTTTTTGTTCCTCATAATTTTTTTATCCTCTCTCTTGTATAATATAGGCGTTTGCAAAAAACCTCCTTTCATCAATATTTGATACTTAAAACGCCTTTTTTTCAGTGGTTTTATTGAAACATTCACTATTTTTTCATTTCACAATTTTTTCTTTTCAAACTCGATCAAACAATAAGTTCATTTAAAGTCAACATTTTATATTTAGGAAACTATATCATATTTTTTATTTATTTTTTGTCGAATTCTGTCGAAAAAAGAAAATATTTACAAGCGATATTTGGCAAAGTAGAACTCACCTTCATATCCGTATTCTATCACCCTATTTTTACATTTCTATAGTTAGGTGCTATTTGGTAAAAAAAGATGCTATTTGGTATGTTTTTTCACGGTTAAACCTTTCCGGATACTATATTGCTAATGCTTTTTATTGAAGCTACACCCTCCCGTCATCTTAAATAAAAAAATGTGTAATGTAGGGAATCTCCCTACATTACACATTCAAATTTAGTAACAGTCACCAGCTTACATTGTATGGCTGTCTCATATAATTGAAGTACAGTTCTAAATGACAGAACCACCTTCATGTCCTTTACAGTGCTAAAGGGTTAGGAAAGAAATCTGCAGACTTCTTCCCTAACCCTTTTACTAACTTCTTTTCTATATGACTTTATATTTAAAATATGAATAACAGTATCACCATCTGCTATCATTATTTCAATATAAGCGTTATGTAAGTCTGATACTAACTACTCTACACCTTTTATCTTTCTATAATTACTCCCCAAACCTCTTAATCCCCAGCCTATCACAACTCTCATTAATAACCGAAATCAACTCATCATCCGTAAGCACAGTCTCTCTACCACTCTCATATTCTTCATCAACCCAAGCCTTCACCATCGCAACCAGCTCCGTATTTTTCTCAATCTGGTTTCCTTCCGTCAGCTTGAAATATGTATTAATCCAATGAGCAATTCCCGCCAATCCCGATGTATTAGACACCGCCACCAGCACCGGACGATTCAGGAATTTTTCCGTATCAAAGATATTATAAATTTCCTCATTCTTCAAAAGTCCATCCGCATGGATTCCCGCACGGGTTACATTAAAATTCTTTCCAACAAATGGTGTTCTGGAAGGAACCCGATAACCAATCTCTTTCTCATAATACTCTGCCAATTCCGTAATAACCGTAGTATCCATACCATCCAAAGTTCCCTTTAACTGAGCATATTCAAATACCATTGCCTCTAAAGGGGTATTTCCGGTACGTTCTCCAATTCCAAATAAGGAGCAATTTACACCAGAACAGCCATAGAGCCATGCTGTCGTTGAGTTGGATACTGCTTTGTAGAAGTCATTATGTCCATGCCACTCAATTAATTCAGAAGGGATTCCCGCATGTATCATAATTCCATAAATAATCCCCTGAACAGAACGTGGAATTACGGCTCCTGGATAGTTGACTCCATAGCCCATAGTGTCGCAGGCACGGACCTTAATTGGTATCTTATACTCTTCCATAAGCTTGGTAAGCTCCAGACAAAACGGTATTACATAGCCGTAAATATCTGCTCTGGTTACATCTTCCAGATGACATCTTGGGCTAATTCCAATCTCCAGACAATCCCGAATAATATCCAAATAGTGATTCATAGCTTCTCTTCGGGTCATTTTCATTTTATAGAAAATGTGATAATCGGAACAGCTTACCAGGATACCGGTCTCTTTCAGTCCGATGTCTTTTACTAACTGGAAATCCTTTTTGCTGGCACGAATCCAGCTGGTTACCTCTGGGAACTGATAGCCTCTTTCCATACATTTATAAACAGCATCCCGGTCCTTTTTACTATACAAAAAGAATTCACTTGCACGAATAATACCATTTGGCCCACCCAACTTATGTAAATAATCAAAAATAGTAACAATCTGCTCGGTAGAATAAGGAGCCCTTGACTGCTGCCCATCCCGGAAGGTAGTATCGGTAATCCAGATTTCATCTGGCATATTGTGGGGAACAATCCGGTCATTAAAGGCAATCTTTGGCACTTCATCATATGGAAATAAATTCCGAAATACATTAGGGACATCTACATCAACCAATGGATACATGTGCTCTTCCAATTCCAATAAGTTGTTATGCAGGTTCATTCTTACTGCTCTGTTTTGCATACTCTTTTCCTCTCGACTTTCATAAACTAAAGTTTTATAGCGTGAAATTATTTTACCCATTTTAAACAATTCCTCAGTTGTTGTCAAGCACAATCGGAAAAAGGCGTAAAAACTTCCGCTTTCTTTACTTCTTTCTTTAAAATATAAAAAGGCAAATCACAGCTAATTGCGGAAGAACCCATTATGATTGAATTATTTATGGCTCTCAAATATCCAAAAAAGCATAATGTAAGCAATCATAAATACTGCCAGACCATGAAATACAAGAGAAAGTCCAATTATATCTCCCAAAAGCCCACTAAGTGGAAACAGAATAATCATGGCAATCGAAAATACCATACTGTCAACGGAAATAATGGTGGCACGCTGTTCTGATGGAATCAGCTGATTCAACGCATTGGATGCAATGGGATACATCAGGGAATTGCAGTAATTCATGGTCATAAACGCCAAAATGGCAATTTCCCATTGATTCACCCCAAAGAAGAACAGAGAAATGGCAACACCCGCTGCTGCAACATACTTTCCCTTGTCCTTCAGATGCTTGTCAAATCCATGGGCAGCAAGTGCCGCCAAAGAACAAACCACACCGGATATGAGCATCAGCAAGGCAATCAGCGGCTTTCGCATCCCCATATTGCTAAAGTGCTGCTGCCCATAAAAAATGGCCAAAGTCTGAAAAGAAAATATAACGGGGTAGAAAAGGAGAAGTTTTCTAACCCCTTTATTTTCTTTGATAATCCTTATAGAAGTAGAAAAATGTTCCTTGACGGAAAGACGTTTTTCTGTCTCACGATAGTTTGGCTCTTTAAAACTAGAAGCAACCAGAAGGGAAAGACCATTTTTCCCCATTTCCAGCCCATAAGTCAAAGCGAAAGACACCTCTGCCAGGATTCCACCAACAAAAGAAGACAATCCTTGTGCTACTTCAATTATAAAATTTAGTCTGCCATTTACCCTTAAGTAATCTCCATCTTTTCCAGCTTCCTTCAGACTGTCAAATATCAGAGCCTCCTCCGAGCCAGAATTCAAGTTATAACTGGCCGCACTTAAGACAAAAGCCAAGGCAAACATCCAAAAGTCATTTGAAAAGACCATCACCCCTGCCTGGATAAGGGCAAGCAGCCGTCCCAGCATGACCACCCGCTTTCGCCCCAGAAGATCAGCCATCGCACCAGTGGGTATTTCAAATAATAAGCTGGTGACGTGAAATATCCCTTCCAAAAGACCAATTTCCACCAGGGACATCCCTTTATAGGATAAGTATAATACCCAAACTGCACCCGTCAGGTTAAAATTGGATACAAATCGGTAAAAATAATCCACCGTAATATTTTTAACTCTCATATTTTGTTTTTTTATCTCTCTTTGCATCGTATCTCCATTCTGTCAACTTAATGATTTTGATAATATTTCTGATGTGCTCGTACATCAGATTCTAAATAACTGAACCAAGTGTTAAAAATGGGCACAAAAATACCCACCATATTCTGGTGGGCTACTACGCAGACAGCTTTTTGAAAGAAAAGATTCAGCAAGCAATTCTAAAAAAGGGCGCAGTAACCCAATTTTCCGAAAAACATTGCTGTTTTTGTCTGGGAACTGCTTATAACGATGTGAAATCCCTTCGCCATAGAATTCAGCTTCACTTGCTCTCTCCCCTTTCTGTACTGATGTAATCTGTTGTTTAAAATATTAACTATCTTTTATGATAACACAAAACCAATTATGCTTCAAGCTTAATTCCTTAGCAATTTATTAACCAATGAAATAATGCCATAAATACGCCCTTTTTTCAAATTAACCCGCCATTCACAAAATTCACCTGCTTGAAAAGCAAAATATATGGTGCTAGAATGTATCGCATGTTCCAATCATATTTTGGAATTAATGTGTGCTATGGCGCACAAAGAGGGAGCAAAGAGCTAAAATGCTCTTCCCTGATTTATACGTGCGCAGAAGCGCACAGAGGGAGCAAAGAGCTAAAATGCTCTTCGCTGATTTATACGTGCGCAGAAGCGCACAGAGGGAGCATATATGTTTAAGAAAATCAAACAAGTACTAATTGGCAAACCATTAAAAACGGAAGATTTACAGGGCGAAAAGCTCAATGTATTCTGGGGACTTCCCATTATGGCCAGCGATGCTATTTCTTCCGTCGCCTATGCAGTGGAGGAAATTCTTTGGGTATTAGTTTTGGCAGTTGGCGCCATCGCCTATACCTCCTTATCCTTTGTTGCAATTGCAATCATCGCACTACTTTTAATCTTAGTTTTTTCCTACCGCCAGACCATTGACAGCTATCCTCATGGTGGTGGCTCTTATACTGTAGCAAAAGAAAATTTGGGTGAACTGCCCGGGCTGGTTGCCTGTGCTTCTCTCACCATTGGCTACATTCTTACCGTAGCAGTAAGTACTTCAGCCGGAACAGCTGCTTTAACCTCTGCGATTCCAGCACTGCTGCCTTATAATGTTTTAATTACATTAATATTGATTCTTCTCATGACCATTGGAAACTTAAGAGGAGTGAAAGAATCAGCACGGATTTTTGCATTGCCAACCTATATCTTTATCTTCTCCATGCTCCTAATGATAATTACAGGTTTTATAAAATTTTATATTCTAGGTTATGAGCCCAAAGCAGCTTTTGAAATCCCAGCGGCTACCGGCGATTTGACCTTTTTATTACTAATTCGCGGATTTGCTGCCGGATGTGCCGGTTTAACAGGAGTTGAGGCTGTGAGCAATGCTATCCCGAACTTTAAAAAACCAGCTCAGAAAAATGCAAAAATAGTTTTAGGATTATTAGCACTTTTCGTAGTTCTCATATTTGGCGGCACCTCTTTTATGGCCACCTTATACCATGCGGTTCCTAATTATCATACCACCGTTTTATCTCAGATTGCTTCTCAGGTATTCGGCAACACCTTCTTCTATTATCTCTTACAGATAGTGACAGCCGTTATCCTGGTTATGGCAGCAAACACCTCCTATGCCGGTCTGCCTATGCTTCTCTCCCTGGTGGCTAAAGATGGTTATGCCCCAAGACAGCTCAGTATGAGAGGGGAACGGCTGGGTTATTCCAATGGTATTATACTGTTAAGCATTGCAGCAGGAGCCTTGGTTATCATTTATAAAGGCCAGACCCACGCTTTGGTACCACTTTATGCTATTGGTGTATTTATTTCCTTTACACTTTCTCAGTTGGGAATGCTCTTTAAATGGCTTCGCAGTAAAGACAAAGACCGTTTCCATAAAATAATTATCAACGGAATTGGCACAGTCGCCACCTCCCTTACCGTTATCATTATTGGATACAGCAAGCTTCTGGAGGGTGCATGGATTGCCCTTGTCCTGATTCCCATCCTGGTTTATTTCATGAAAGTAGCCAAACGTCATTATCGGGATGTAGCCATACAGCTTAAACTAAAACCGGAAGATGTTGCTGCCGAAACCCAGTACTTGAACGTACAGAAGCATATGATCGTTGTAATTGGTTCTTTAAGCCGTGCTTCTTTAAAAGCAATCAACTATGCAAGACATCTGGCAGATGATAAAAATATTGTAGCATTCCATATTTCCATTGATCAGGAAGAATCTTCCAGTATTCAGAAAAAATGGGAGGAATGTGGAATTCCGATTCCTTTGGTCGTGAAATATTCAGAATACCGGGAAATTATTGATCCTCTAGTATCATACATTGAGTCAGAGGAGCATAGCTCTTCTAAGGGAGATATGATTACAGTGGTGCTTCCTCAGTTTGTGGTGCAGAGTTCCTGGATGAATATATTCCATAACCAAACTGCTTTCGCAATCCAGAAACGACTGTTGCGTGATCGACATATTGCTGTTATTACAGTTCCATATGTTTTGGATGAGAGGGAATCTTCCATATTACTGCCCTAACAAAGATATGAGTGCTGTGCATACTCTTGGGAGTTAGGTGACAAACTGGGGGGGTGATGGAACCCGTACGCTGATGAGGGGCAATGGAAAGGGCGCAGAAAAGAGACTTGGTGGTGGAAAACACTCCAGTTCCGCAGGTTAAGGGGTTCTAAGATGAATCCGCTAGACAGTGGCCCTTTGCGGGTCGAGTTCGATGGACATCCTTGTCCACTCACTCTAAAATGCCCGTCCATGGGCATTTTCCCCTGGGTTATCGAAGATTCGTCTAAGAACCCCTAAACCTGCTCCAAATGGAGTGTTTTCCACCACCAAGTCTCTTTT
>JAVBLX010000158.1:0-29085 GCA_031553075.1 Acetivibrio sp. | reverse complement strand
CGGGTCGAGTTCGATGGACATCCTTGTCCACTCACTCTAAAATGCCCGTCCATGGGCATTTTCCCCTGGGTTATCGAAGATTCGTCTAAGAACCCCTAAACCTGCTCCAAATGGAGTGTTTTCCACCACCAAGTCTCTTTTCTGCGCCCTTTCCATTGCCCCTCATCCAGCTGATTTTCTCAGATTATAAATTTTATTAATTGGATTAAGATTAATAAAACAAGATTAAAAAGCAAGACTAATAGTAAGTACTTGACCGGTAGCGATTCGAGAATCGGTTTGCGGTCATGATATTTACAATTAGTCTTACTTTTTATCTACAACAATTTATGCAAGAAACTTCCGGGCATCCACATACATACACGCCACCCGTTAGTAATAAACCTACCGGCTGAGAATACCAGCAGCCCCGGAAAGGTTCGGCGGGAACGTGGGGGATGGGATGGAAAAAAATCCATTCCGTAGCAGGGCTTGAAGGTCTTGGGCAAAGCTTCAATACCGTAGGGAGTCGAGGCACGGATGCCGAGACAGGGCGATTGGTGCACGGATGCACCATGGAGCCCGGCCCGTAAACAGCCACCGTCTAGATGCTTTGCCCTAGACCTTCTTGCCCTGCGAAGGTGGATTTTTTCCATCCCCTCCCCCACGTTCCCGCCGAACCTTTTCTGGGATGCGTCCGGTTTTCACAACCCGGTTTAATACTAACTCCCAAGATAGCCACGCACTTTATGCCTTTACATATTCCGCCGCAATCTTAGCCCCTAATGCGACATTGTTAAACACCAGCTGGATGTTGGACTCCAGACTTTCTCCTCCGGTGAGTTTTTGGATTTTGTCCAGGAGAAATGGGGTAACTTCTTTGCCTTTGATTCCATTCTCTTCTGCTTCTTTTACGGCTGCAGCTATATTAGAATTAATATAGTCCAGGTCCATGGCGTATTGTTCTGGAATCGGATTGCCTACTAGCATGCCGCCTTGCAGGCCGCAGTCTTCTTTTACATGGAAGGCATCGGCAATCTCTTTTGGAGTGTCCAGGCGATAATCTGCTTGGAAGCCACTGTGGATAGTGTAGAAGGCAGGAAGCTCTTCGGTTTGATAGCCGATAACGGTGACACCTTTGGTTTCCAGGTACTCAAGGGTAAGACCGATATCCAGAATGGATTTACATCCAGCACATACCACACAGACATTGGTCATTGCCAGTTCTTCTAAGTCGGCACTGATGTCCATAGTTGTCTCTGCTCCACGGTGTACGCCTCCGATTCCACCTGTTGCAAATACTCTTACACCTGCTAAGGATGCTGCTATCATAGTGGTTGCTACTGTGGTTGCACCATCCAGACCCTTGGATAGTAATACGGGCAAATCCCTCCGACTGGCTTTATTCACGCTAAGGCCTTTTTTTCCCAGGTATTCAATTTGCTCTCTGGAAATTCCAACTACCATTTTTCCGCCTATAATGGCTATCGTAGCCGGAACTGCACCATTTTCTCTCACGATGCTTTCCACCTGGAGAGCGGTCTCTACATTTTTGGGATATGGCATTCCATGAGAAATAATGGTTGACTCTAAAGCCACTACTGGTTTGCCTTCCTCTAACGCTTTTTTTACCTCATCTGCTACTACTAAATATTTTTCTAAATTCATTCTGTTCTCCCTTCTGTGTCTCGTTCACAGGTATCCTTTATTTTTTCCCTTGCTGCCGATTATTCTGTCCAATCCTTCAACTTAGTTCCTCTATTTTTATCCTCTTTGAAGCTTGGTATATCCGGTATAACCATAAACTTTAGCTATCTCATGCAGCAGAGCTATAAGGTTGATTTATCTCTGACTGCACATCCGTTTTTGAATGTGTTCCATAGTGATTTCACGACTGACTGCGCCTGTACTCTCAATGCTAATTGATGCAGCGGCCAGTCCATAGGAAACTGCTTCCTCTATGGTTGCCTCTTGCCACAGTCCAAAAGCAATCCCTGCCATCAGTGCATCACCACATCCCGTTGTATTCACCACACGGCATGGATAGCCGGAATATCTTTTCTTTCCTTCTGCATTACCAAAAAAGACACCTTTGCTTCCTCTTGAAACCACCAGATTTTGTACCCCTTGCTGAAGAAGGATATCCATAGCCTCTTTCATCGTCTCCTCATCAATAACCTTTACACCACTGAGAACCTCTAATTCCAGACTATTGGGCTTAATGAGGTACAACTTATCCAGTACCTTCCGGAAACGCTCTGCTTTCTTCACTGATACTGGCTCTGCTAAAATAGGAACTGTACACATTTCCGCCAGATACTCTATCGACTCTCGTGGGATATTTCCATCCACAACGACTAAACTGCTCTTATTAATAATAGGGAGTAACCCTTCCAGATACTCCGGCGTCAGTCGCTTGTAAATATCCATATCACTAACTGCCAGAGCCATATCTCCGTCCGCATGATTTATACACAAATAAGTGGATGTATTCTCACCTTGCGCTCTCAAGGTATATCCAAGGCCAATCCCAAGATTTCGACATTCCTTCTCTATCTCTGCAGCGTAGAAATCATCCCCCAGCACAGTAATCATTTCCACTGAGCCGCCCATCCGACAGATATTCTCTGCCACATTCCGACCAACACCGCCAAAAGATATCCCTATCTTCCCTGGATTACTATCACGTCCCAATAAAGGCCGCTCTGGCTGTCCGGAAATATCTACATTCACCGCACCAATCACGGTAATATATTTCTCCTCACGAACCACATATCCCTTTCCCTGAATCATCCCCTTCCTCATCAGATTAGAAATATGCACCGCCACCGAGGACCTGGTAATCCCCGCCCGTTCAGCAATTTCCTGCTGAGAAATCAAAGGATTCTCCTTAATCCACCGAAAAATTTCCTTCTCCCGTTCTGTCATCGAACCCTCCTTTGGTTTTTCGTAATCACATGTTTATTGCGTAAGCATATATTTATTATATCTATGTTTTGCCTCTTCGTCAAGTAAAAAAGCCGTACATCCAGAATAATTAAATATGCCGTGCATGGTATGTCAAAAAATATAAAAAAACAAGAACAAACAAAATGTCTACAAATACTGATGTAATTATAGACATTTCTATTTGTTCTTGCTTTTATATATCTTGTAAGAAATACTTATCCCTTTACAGCTCCCGCAACCATTCCTTTAATTATCTGCTTACTAAATCCAAAATACATAATTACAATCGGTGACATGGTAAGCAACATAGCTGACATAATCTTCGGATAGTCTGAAGAGAACTGCCCTGTAAACTGAGTCATAGCCAATGGAACGGTCTGCAATGCCGGGTTTTTAAGCAATACCAAAGCAAAGGAAAACTCATTCCAACATGCAAAAGTCTGAATAATTGCAATGGTCGTTAAAATCGGTTTGCAAATCGGCATAATAATCTGGAACAGTGTTCTGCTAAAAGAACTGCCGTCAATAGCCGCCGCTTCTTCCAATGCCGTAGGAATGGATTTTACAAAACCTTCTACTAAAAATACCGCAATTGGCATTCCAAACGCAATGTAAGGCAGCAACAGCGTATACCACTGATTGGATAACCCTGCATTCTTAAATACAACATAAATAGGTACCAGCAAGGAATGAATCGGTATCAGCATGCCCATAAGGAACATGATATAAACAATTCGATTTCCCTTAAATTTAACTCTGGCCAATATGTATCCCACAATAAATCCCATCAACACTATCATAGCAACGGACAGCAGTGTTGTCCGAAAACTGTTAAACATAGAACTGCCCAGGTGATAATCTGTATTCGTAATAATCCGAAAATAATTGTCCAATGTGGGTGCTTGAGGCAATCCGATAATATCTGCATTAAATGCCCTTTTTTCCTTCAAAGAGGAGTAAAACATCCAAATCAAAGGAAAGATACAGGTCAGGGAAAAGAGAATCAGAACCAGATTCATAAAAGTTCCCAGGATGCCACGTTTTATCTTAGTTCCCACATCATGATTTTCTACTTTAACTATCATATCTTTCGCCATCTGTCTCTCTCCTTTCTATGCTTCTTTTTCCTTAGTCAGCCGACTAATGACAAATTGTGAGCCACCAATTACCAGTAAACTTAATATAAAAATACCTACTGAAATAGCACTACCATATCCCATGTTGGACTGATCAAAGGAAATCTTATATCCATACATTGCCATAACCATGGAAGCGTTACCAGGCCCACCCTTGGTCATAACGTAAACGTTATCGAAGGCCTTCATATTACCAGCAATACAAAGAGTAAGACATACCAGAAGAGTATTCTTAATTAACGGAAGTACAATGTAAATAGCCCGTTGGAACGCATTGGCTCCATCCAGCTCCGACACTTCGAAAATTTCCTGATCAATTGAGGAAATTGCAGAAATCAGAATAACCATATAGTATCCTATGAACTGCCAAACCAATGGTATTGCAACCAAAAGCATAACCAGCTGCTCGTTGTTCAGCCATACCTGCTGTGCATCTGTATGGCCCATTCTATCTAAAAACCAGTTTAAAATACCGCGATTATAGTCATAAATCATTTTCCATATAAAACCGATGGATACTGCCGCCACAGTACTGGGGAAAAAGCCAAAGGTTCTATGCATTCCTTTTAATTTCACTAATTTGGAATTAATCATCAGTACCAGTACAAATGCAATTCCAATTTGACCAATAATACAAACTAATACCAGATATATATTGTGCTGAAAAGCCAGCCAGAATGTGTCATCTTTCAAAAGATTCACATAATTATCAAAACTAATAAACGTCTTAGATGGTCCACCCTTCCACTCAAAAAAGCTATATACAAAGGCTGTAATCAGTGGTACAAATACGGAGAAAATAAAAACGGCCAGAGGAATTGCCAGGTATGCGAAAATCACTCTGTTTTTGGGTCTGATGGCATTGGACATGCTCTTCTCCTCCTTTTATCATATCTAATTCTTAGCAACAATTTGGGTATCAGCCGAGCTTACAGCCCAGCTGATACCGCAACTTCATTCTGATTGAAGAAAACATCTTCTATCACAAAAATAGTAATCTTTTCGATGCAGGGCATCTACTACGATAAGATATTCATTGCTTTAATAATACGAACAAGTTCTTATTATTAATAGTTTGCCTCATATGCTGCCTGCGCATTTGCTGCAACATCTTCTGGAGACATACTTCCATTCATCATAGTCTGAAGGTCAGTATTTAATACATCCCATACTGCACTGCTGATATAAGAGTCATAGATTTCACAGGTAGCGGTATCTACATAAGAGAAGTTGTAGAAATCAATAGCCCACTGATCAAAGCTGCTCCAGTCAACATCGTTTGCTTTGGTCAGACCACCAAGAGCATATTTTTCAGCTACAAATCCTGAGAATTCAGGACCAGTTACATAGTATGCAAAATCAATAGCTGCTGCTAATTTTGCAGGATCTTCTGCAACCTTAGGGCTGATTGCTACTCCATATCCTAAACCGATGTTCTGGCTGTTTCTTTGATTTGCTGCATTAGCAGACTGAGGAAGTACTGCAAATCCAGTGTTGTTATATAAATCAGTTCCTTCTAAAGAAGCCTGGATGTAAGAAACATCCCAGTTACCACCGATGAAAGCGGAAGCTTCGCCAGAAATATAGTATTCTCTTGCATCTTCGTTTGTAATCGCATTATAGTCTTTGTTGAAAACGCTGGTGTTAGTAAATAATCTCTGAGTTTCTGCTAATGCATCTACAAATGCCTGATCTGTAAATTTAGCTCCACCCTTTGCAATCATAGACAGGAACCAGTCAGGACCAGTAAATCTGTCGCCCAATGTAGAAAGGAAACAAGAGTTTGCCTGCCATTTACCACCATTACCAAAAGCGATTGCAGTTTTATCCATGGTAGCTGCTTTTGCTTCTACATCTGCCCAAGTTGTTGGGAAGGCATCGCCCCAAACGCTCTTATCATAAACTACTACAGTACAAGTACCACCTGTCAGAGCAGGAAGAGCGTAAATCTTGTCGTTTGTGGTGAAAGGTCCAAAATAGGAAGCATTATACTGACCAAGATATGGAGAATTCTTAACATAATCTGTTAAATCAAGTACCAATCCTTGTTCAGCCCAAGCGATTGTATTCATACCCTGTAATAAGAATACATCTGGGAGATCTCCAGCCGCTGCTAAAGTAGCAACCTGAGTTTTATAATCTGCATTTGCAAGTACATTTTCTTCCAATGTAATGTCTGGATTAGCTGCTTTCCACTGCTCAATAACAGTACGGAATCCGTCTGAACCACCATTACCCTGAGATTCTTCAGAAGTTGAGAAGTGCATAACCTCTAAAGTTCCCTTATAGCCATCTGTGCTTTCCTCTGCTGGTGCTTCTGCCTCTTTTGTATCACCGGCATTTGCTTCTGTCTGAGGTTCATTTGCGTTGTTGTTTGTTGCTTCACTTCCACTTTTTCCACAACCTGTTAACATAGAAGTTAACATTACTGCAGAAAGTGCCATTGCTAATAGCTTTCTTTTCATTACTAAGTTCCTCCCTTTTAGAAATAAATGTGTTTTGGGTTTACTTTATACTTCCATTGCTCCCGATATCATTGGGCACAATACAAATATCTTGTTAAGTTTTGTCCTTTTCATTGCAATCCAATACTGTATTGTTCAAATTAGCTTATGCTTGGACTAGTTACTTAATCGTTTTCGTAGTTTTACTATACATCATCTTTTATACTTTTGCAAGCATTTTTTTTGCTTTTTTATGCAAAATATATACTTTATTGATTTTACGCCATTCGTGCCCTTATATCCATAGTGCATTTTTCATCATTTTCTCCTGTTTTTCCCAGTTTTACTCCCCTGCTCACGCAAACGTTTTCGAATATAACGAGAAAAATGTAAAAGCTTGAATCCACCTGTGGCAAAGACAACTTCCCTCTCAATTTTTTCCACAATAAAGGAGCCATCTTTCGATGGCTCCCACACTTCTAATCAATATTCCGGTTCAATCAACCCATAAGTATGACCTTTTCTCTTGTAAACCACATTCACCTCATCCGTTTCCGCATTACGGAAAACAAAGAAGTCATGTCCCAGAAGCTCCATCTGTACACAAGCCTCTTCGGCATCCATCGGCTTCATAGCAAAACGCTTGGTACGGATAATCTTAATCTCTTCCTCTTCATCACTTTCCTCCTGAAGGAACGCTTGATTAAGACCCATTGCTGCCTGTTTCTGATCGACCAGCTTGTTCTTATATTTTCTAAGCTGTCTTTCAATGATCTCTTCCACCAAGTCGATGGAAACATACATGTCACTGCTCACCTGCTCTGCACGAAGTATATTTCCCTTCATCGGGATTGTTATTTCGATTTTCTGTCTATCCTTTTCTACACTTAATGTCACGTGTATCTCTGTATCTGGGACAAAATACCTTTCCAGTTTTCCAATCTTTTCATATATAGCTGATTTTAGCCCTTCTGTTACCTCAATGTTTTTTCCAGTAATAATAAATTTCATATTAATCAACTCCTTTGGTTTCTTCTAAGAAAATAGGGAAATTCTTTCCATCCAAATATTCTTATAACTATTATACCATAACTGCTTGTTTTATCAAGAATCTTTTATATCATTTTTAATAATTGTCATTAAATTATGCCTATGGTCCCATAATATTTGAAATTCACGCCCTATTATTTGATAATTGTTTTGTCAACCCCCTTAGGAGAATTTCACACCATTTTTTTCAATTTATCACAAATAACAAAACACTCATTCGAGCTTGACATAAATTTTCCCATTACTCGCCAGCATTTTTTATGTGGATAATGTGTATAACTCAGTGTATAACTTGATTTTACCAAAAAATTAGCTTTTTTGTATGTGGATAACTTTTAGAGTATCCACACAGATTTTCCCCATTTTTTGTCAAGGATTTATTTTATTCGACATTTTTTGTATAATTTGCATAAATTTTCTCTTGTCAATAGTAACAAATAAATAATTACCATTTTAAAGCGTTTTAATACTCCTTATTTTTTTTAGAATTTTCTAAATATTACAAAAATATATGAGAACAAAATTATTCTCTCTACACACCACACAAAGTTTAAAAAAGTTTTCAAATAAAAACCCCCAGAAACGATAATCTAATCCGCTCCTGGGGGTCTTAACTTTAATGATTGCTCTCTATTTCTTTTGCATATTTGTCCACCTTATCTCCCAAAAAGGGAGCAAGACCAACGAATTCCGCTCCATATAAGATTCCTTCCAAGCCCTCTTTTCTTTCCTTGCGGACAATTTTAACTACTGCATAGAAAAACATATTCTCCTCACCAAGGACAATCTTTCCATTGAAATAATAGTCGAGAGGCAGCTCTTCTTTGCACCAAAACCCAATTCCCGATTTGGAAATATCGCAAACCTCCAAATCCGCTTTTATGTCATTCATAACCTGATGATCCTGTTTAAATATCTGGCTCACTTCCAACCTTAAATCGATCGGAAGTCTTTTAAATTTTCTTCGGTCCATCATCTCACATTCCATCCCCTTTCCCATCTGCGCCTTTGACACGCATACAAATCAATGAGAGTGAAAGATAACTCTTTCACTCTCTGGTTTCATTATTCTACTACACGTCTTGCAGTATATGGCGATCTGTAATTCCAAGCAGAAATCTTAATTCCTGTCTTCCGATTGCTGGCATGTACTACCTGACCTCCACCAATATAGAGTGCTACATGATTTACACTACCATTTTTTGCATAAAAAATCAAGTCGCCAGCTCTTAATTCGTCAAAACTTACCTTGCGTCCAGCTCCAGACTGAGAGGAGGAGGTTCTTGGTATACTAACACCAAAATGGGAAAATACAGAATATGTAAATCCGGAACAATCTGCTCCATTAGTTAAACTGGTTCCCCCATAAACATAAGGATTACCAACAAATTTTTGCGCATAAGCTGCAATTTCGGATCCATCCCCGGATTCAACGGACTTATCACTGGCGTTATTGGCAGAGGATGAGCTGTTGTTGGATGAGGAATTGCTGGAAGAAGATTTGTTGGAGTTACTGGAATTATTCTTCTTATCCTGAGCTGCTTTTTCCTGTGCTCTCTTCTGCTGTTCTTCTAATGCTTTTAATCTTTCTTCCTCCGCTTTTTTTGCTTCTTCTTCTCGACGGAGTTGTTCCTGTTCTTCTTCTACTGAAATCGCATGCTGGAATTCAACGGTAATGTCAACATAATCTTTATGAACATAACCTTTGGTTCCTTCATCACCGTCTCCACCTTCATCTACTAATATCTTAACCCAATCATCGTATTCCTTGATAACTTCATAGGTTTCGCCCAATGGAATCAATTCCATTACAGTTGCATCGGTACTCTTTTTTTCTCTAACCTTGAGTGTTGTGGTATTAACGGTTGCCCACTTGGTTCCAAATAAATCTTCTAATTCTTCGGCATCAAAGCCAATTGCCAGAAATTCTTTCTTAATATATCCTTCTACTTTACCGGATTTAATCTTAACCCAGTCCCCGGTAGTCTCAATAATGGTTGCCGCCGCACCACGATATAGCTTTCCCAGTACCTCACTTTCCGTATCTGCATTGGATCGGATATTAACATAGTCATTTGCAATGGAAATTCCCATGTTTTCATATTTTGATGGCGTTGGCGTTTCTTCTGGTACGGGTTCTGCCGGAATCTCCGAGGGTTCTTCTATTGCTGCCGCTGCTGTTTCTATATCTGCTACCGCAGTCACATCTCCCACCAGTGGAGTATCACCAAGGATGAGTCCAGTACCCTGCGTACTGGATGCCATGGTGGAAACTTTATTGTTATCGGTTTTTTCTATATATTTTTCCAAGGACAACGAAATCCCCGCAAGACTTGTCTCTGCGCAAATTCCGGTTGCTCCTAAGTCCACGGCACTTGGCCCTGCTGCTAAAATCGATACAATTCCAACACATAGCATAGACTTAATTGCGATCCCTCTTCTCATTACGTACCTCCAATATATTAAAAGCGTTTGCCTATTTGTTACAAAATTGTTACAATTGTTCTACAGGTGTAAGTATAGCAAACTGTCACCAGAAAGTCAATACCTTTTCCATTTTCCCCCTTATTTTTCCGGAAGATTTTCATTCAAATACCTTTCTACAGTTGTAATTGCATTTGCTCCGTCTGCCGCTGCTGTAATAACCTGTTTCAAATCCTTGGTTCGAATGTCTCCTGCTGCATAAACACCCTTTATATTTGTGACGCAATCCTCACCGGCAATGATATATCCGCCCTCATTCAAAGCCAGGCTACTGCCGTATATTTCCGTATTAGGAGTCGTTCCAACTGCCACAAACAGGCCGTCTATATTTTTTTTCTCCACAATCTGGGTTTTTAAATTTCTAATCTGTATTCCTGTTACAAATTCATCTCCGTTAATTTGTTCTACTACACTGTCCCAAATTACTTCTACATTTTCCAGCGACAACAGCTTGGTGACCAGTGCCTTGGCCGCCCTCATGCTATCTCTTCGGTGAATGACATAAACTTTCTTACAAGAACGGGCAAGAAAAATAGCATCTTCAACAGCAACATTTCCACCCCCTACCACCGCCACTTCCCGGTTGCGAAAGAACGCACCATCACAGGTAGCACAGTAAGAAACACCCCTTCCCATAAATTCCTGCTCTCCTTCAATACTGAGTTTGCGGTTTACAGCACCACCAGCTATGATAATAGTCTTTCCTTCATAAATAGTCCCATTCTCCAGCCAGACTTGCTTTACTTCGCCCTCCAAATCGGCCCGTACAACTTCTCCTTCGACAAAGGGAACTCCCAGCTTATCACAATGCTCCCGAAATTGAGTGGCCAGATCATATCCACTGATTCCAGGTATTCCAGGATAATTATCCACTTCATAGGTGTTAATAATTTGTCCGCCACTTATCGGACTTTTCTCTATCACCATAACATCCAGCTCTGCTCTCTTTCCATAAATTCCTGCTGTTAGTCCTGCTGGTCCAGAACCAATTATAATCGTTTCATATACATGACTCATAACAATTTGCTCCCTTCTGCCGCAATCTGCGGTCATACCATTTTATATAGATTTGTAAACACTAAATTAACTTTGCCCTGCTATTGTTAAATACTGATTAATTCTTATTGCACCTTGCTTCTCCCCCTAATCTTCTTACTCTTTTTTGCCGATATAATGATTAGCCGATTTTTTGCCTTACTGGTAAATGTCATCGGCAATACTAATATCATAAGGGGGCTTAACTATGGATATACCAGCTTTATCTATGGCTATGAGCCAGAACAAAATCATGACTGACGTTAATGTCGCTGTCCTTGATAATGCCCTTGACATGACCGAAACCATAGGTGCTACCACCATAAAAATGATGGAAAGCTCAGTCACACCGCATCTTGGACAATCCATTGATATTAGTCTGTAGAAAAAGGGAGTGTTTTCACACTCCTTTTTCTATGTCTCAGAATCTGAAAATAGTCATCAATCTTCTTACATCTTACTTTACATTACTTCACTGATTAACATAATCGCTACACAGCCTGCCATGCCAAGCACCAATGGAATAGTAATCATCCGTTCTCTTTCCAATCCATCACTCGGCACAAATAAATTTTTTAATACATCACTTCGTTTCGCTTGTCTTCCCATCTCCCAAAGCAGATACGCGGCTATCCCCGTAGTAAAAACCGCCACGCTTCCAATCGACATTATGGAAGGGAGGAGCACGTCCTTTGTTAATGGTATCGCATCGGTAGCTTCCGGAAATAGGTAGGTCATTATCACTGTATTTGAATTAATAATGCCATGGACAATTACAGAAGATAAAAGTGAATCGGTCACCTCAACCAGTAGTGCAAATATAATTCCCATTGCCACGGCATAAACAAACTGGTTAAAGTTCATATGCATCAAGCCAAAAAGCAATCCACTCAATAAAATTCCTTTTCCCCTGTTTACCTTTCCATATTCATAATAAAAGACACCTCGATAAACACTCTCCTCCAGCACTGCCGGTAACACCCCAATCAGCAAAACACTAATCCACACTGGGAATACAGCTACGATTCCGGTTATCTGACTGGTAATCTGATTGGTGGAAAAAAGCAATGAAATACTATTCAAAAAGCTTAAAAATGGCAATATAAAATAGGAAAATAAAATCAACAGGACAACTGTGGGTATGTTTATTTTCTTGATTCGCAATGCCTTGATAGGATTTTCTTTGACACTCACCAGATAGATGATTGTAGGCAGCACATAGATTCCCTGAGACAAAACAAGCATTAGCCATGACTTGTCCGTAAGAAACGAAACCCGTCCCATCGTCAGAGAAGCTGTCAGTGCCAGAATTACAGTAATAAAAAAAATCTGATTTACTTTTGCTATATGTTTCATGGTATTTTTCCTCATCATTTCCATTATATAACAAGATTTTTATTATTTCACTAGTTTTTTTCTTATTTAATGTTATAATTATAGTGCACTCTTGTGTACGTACAAATACTAAATTGGAGAAATGAAAGTGTGTTTTTCTTTTATCATTATACCCATGTATAAATAATACTACGTACAGAATTCGTAGTTGGATATTTTTTATTTAGGAGATGACTTTATGTATGAATTTAACAGCCGGGTTCGTTATAGTGAAGCCGGACCAGATAAGCACCTGACACTCACTGCAATCATTAATTATTTTCAGGACTGCAGTACCTTTCAGTCAGAAGACATTGGTCTTGGAATAGAATATCTGGAAAAAGAAAACCGAGCCTGGCTTCTAAATGCCTGGCAGCTTGTAATTGAGCGTTCTCCTGCAATCGGAGAGCAAATTACCATAAGTACCTGGCCATACGACTTTAGGGGTATTTATGGCTATCGTAATTTTCTTATGAAGGACCAGTCAGGCAACCCCTGCGCTTATGCAAATTCCGTCTGGGTACACATGGACACCAATGCACTGACCCCCACCCGTGTAAATCCTGAAGCCGTTCTCCCTTATGGTCATGAGGAAAAATATCCCATGGAATACAGTGCCAGGAAAATCACCCTGCCTAACTGTCTGGAAGACAAGCCCCCTTTTCAAGTTCATTATTCCAATCTGGATACGAATTATCATGTAAACAATGGTCAATACATCCTTATGGCTGAAAATCTGCTGCCTGACCACTTTGATACCAAGCAGATTCGTGCCGAATATCGTTCATCTGCACGGCTGGGCGATATTATTTATCCACAAGTCTTCCATGAAGAACATCGTTTCACTGTAGTTTTATCCGGTGAAAACTCTATCATATATACTATTGTTGAATTTACAGAAAATTAAGAAGATACACCATGGTGGCATTCAGCCCCTTGATTTTAAGGCGTGCTAAAGCACGCAGATTGGAGCCATGCTGATAAAAGCATTCAGCCCCTTGATTTTAAGGCGTGCTAAAGCACGCAGATTGGAGCCCAAATATATGTTTAAATTAGGAGAATCACAAACCCTTAAAGTAATTCAACGTTCCAGCAGCGGTATCTATCTTGCTCCTTTGGACGAATCCATTCAGGATGACCGGCCCACATGGGAACCTGCCAAAATTGGTAAGGTCCTCCTGCCTAATAACCAGGTCCCAAAAGATATTGAAATCAACGATACTATGGAAGTTTTCCTTTATAAGGATTCGGAAGATCGTTTAATTGCAACTACCACTACCCCAAAACTTACCTTAGGCAAGGTTGCCTCTCTTAAGGTCATTCAAACAGGAAAAATCGGTGCGTTTTTAGACTGGGGATTGGTAAAAGATTTACTCCTTCCCTTCAAAGAACAGACCCGCAATGTTGCTGTTGGCGAAGAAGTTCTGGTCAGTCTTTACATTGACAAAAGCGAGCGCCTTTGCGCTACCATGAATGTATATAAAGCGCTGAAATCCGACTCTCCTTATCAAAAAGATGATCACGTTACCGGAACCGTCTACGAACCACGAGGCAACTTTGGCGTCTTCGTTGCCATAGATAACCAATATTCCGGAATCATTCCCAAAAAGGATGTATTTCGTGAATACTCCGCTGGTGAAGTTATTGAAGCACGGGTAACTGATGTTAGAGAGGATGGCAAGCTAAATCTTACCACTCGCGAAAAGGTTCACGTGCAAATGGATGCTGACAGCACCCTCATTTACTCCTGCCTGCAGGAAGCTGGTGGGTTTCTCCCCTACCACGATAAGAGTGACCCAGAGCAGATAAAGCAGAAATTTAACCTTAGTAAGAATGCTTTCAAACGCGCCTTGGGCCGCCTCCTTAAAGAGGGCAAAATCATACAGGAAGAAAACGGCATTAAGATTAAAGAATAAAGGGTAATAAAAAATGGCTGCGAGATTCCATATCTATCTCGTAGCCATTTTACTACTTTTATGCATTTTTTTCTAATAGTTCCAAAGTTGCCAATAGTACATCTGCCTCCAACGGCTTCGGAATCAAGTACTTTACACCAACACATTTCACTTCTTCCATCATTCCGGCATCACAAAGGGAGCTGAGCATAACAATCTTTGCATCGGGATCTTCCTCAAATATAAGCTCCGCCGTTTCCACTCCATCAATACCTGGCATGATAATATCCAGGATGACAAAATCTGGTTGCAACTCCTTATACTTTTCAATCCCTTCTTCACCATTTTTAGCATTTCCTATCACAGTATATCCTTTGTCACTTACCGCATCCCGAATCTGCGCCGCCGCAAAAGGGGAATCATCTACTACTAATATACTCTTAGTCTCACTCATGCAATTTTCCTCCTACAAAACCCACTCCGACACTTCATACCTTATTATTATATTAATCCTGCCCTCTTTACACTGAAATGATTGCTTTATTTCCCAAGGTAACTGGTCGGTTGCTTCCATGCCATCCGATAGAGACACCATAGAAAGCCTTGAACGCTTTCCGATCAAATTATTAATCTCCGATAAGGCTCTCCCACAGATAATATTCAAATATTCTTCCACGTACATAATCTGTTCCTGCTCTGAAAGAACTTTCTGCTTTCTTATACTGTAGGCAAGTGTTTCGCCAAGTCCCTTAGAAAAATCGGCAAAAATCAAAGCTACAAATCCACCGCGGGTCCTTACAATAAAGGAATACTCTACTTTTTCAAAAAGTGTATACTCTTTAAGCTTATCTAGCTTAAGTTCCGTCATGGAAAAGGTAAGTTCTGTAAATGCTTTTCCAAAGATTTCTTCTACTGCCATATCTACACTTTCGATTTCGACACCCCCATTCGGGATACTTTTAAGCCTTACTTAAGAAATCTCATCCTTGCTTTGTCCTCTGTATCCGCTTTTTTTGGTTCTGGTTGTGGCTTTGGAGTCGCATAAGCGCTTCCAAGTTGTTTACCCATAGCATCTTTACATTTCTGGCAAAATCTCCCACTTAAAATAGACGCTCCACAACGTTCACAATCAAGGGTAATCGTTGAGCCTTCTGCAAATGTAAGCCGCTCCTCCTTAATCCATTTTTTTATAATTGGTATCGGAACTTCGTTTTCATCTGATACCTCCTGCATCCCTGCCCCTGGATGATCGTATATGTACTGCTTTACAACACCGAACTTATCATCAAGTGCCTTCATGCAGGATGAACAAAGCGGGGGGCCAGATACATAGTTAAATAGGGTTCCACACCCTTTACAATTTCTTACATCCATCTCAATTCCTCCTTACAAAATCCTCCCAATGCTGATGCAAAGGAAGTAAACCTCTTTTATTTTCATGGATAACAACACCTTGGTACATGTCTCCACTGTACTACCTGTTGTATAGATATCATCAATCAGGACTACCCTGTTTATCTTACCAAGCGTCTCTTCCTTTCCGACAAATGCTCCTTTCAGATTTTTCTGTCGTTCCAGATGGCTCAGTTCTTTTTGGGGCTTCGTTTCTCTTTCACGAACCAACACATCCTTCAAAACTGGAATTCCGGTTTGGCTTCCAATCGTATTGGCCAGTATCTCCGCCTGATTAAATCCTCTTGTTGATTTTTTCTTTTTATAGATTGGAACTGGTATCAGTCCCTGAATCCCTTTTTGGATGAGCCAGCTGCCATAAAGCCTTGCCATTTCCTTTCCAAAAAAGATTCCATATTCTTCTTTATCATGAAATTTAAATCTACTTATGGACTCGGCAATTTGCCTATCATAGTTCCAGACTGCATATCCTCTTATAAAGTGAAACTTTTTTCTGAGACAATCAGGACAATATTCTTCCTCATCAATGAGCTCCTTGCTGCACCGCATGCATCTTGGTCCCTTTAAGTAGGGGAGCTTTTTTTGGCATGGCTCACAGGCACTTCCCAAATTTTTTACAATCCCCTGACAGAAGGGGCAACGAGGTGGATAAATAATGTCCAGAACCTTATCTTTTAATATCATTTAGTCAAATAGTGTAGCGGGATAAGCTCCATCTTCAACCAATTTCCGTATTGAACTTACCACATACTCCTTATCTTCTTTATAGGTAACGCCAAACCATTTGTCTCTGGTATCCAGCACATGAACCGTTGCCAGGTTTTCTTTGACCATTTGATCAATAATGGTTGGAAGTAGATATTCACATTTGAGTGGGTTCTCATATGCCTTCTCCAGAAAATCAATAAATCTTTCTTCCAAGACCTTCAACAAATCCGGTGTAAAGCCCCACATATTCATAGAAACCGGCTGATCAAATGGTATGGTGCGAAGTGGGCTGATTGCACAGGTCCCACCTCTTTTTATCTCAAAGGTTTCTTCCACATCCACCAGTTTCCCATCCTCCACATTGCAGACACCTCTGGTCACGGTACCATGTTCACTCAAGGTATTTTCCAGCCGAAAGCCTGCCATGCAGAAATTGTAAGGTGTCTCCACTGCTTTCGGGTTGCACAGAAAATCGTGAATGGCAGCAAATCCTTCTCTGCCATAATAATCATCTGCGTTGATTACAATAAATGGAGTATCAATCTTTTTCCGACAGGCCAATATGGCATGTCCGGTTCCCCACGGCTTAATTCTGCCTTGTGGTACTGAAAACCCATCCGGCAGGTCAGAAAGCTCCTGAAATACATATTCCACATTTACATGCTTTTCCAGCTTATTGCCCACAACATTTCTGAAATCTTCTTCAATATCCTTGCGAATAATTATGATTACTTTGTCAAATCCGGCCTGCAATGCATCGTATACCGAATAATCTAAAATAATTTCTCCGCTGGGCCCTACGGGTTCAATCTGTTTAATGCCGCCATAACGGCTCCCCATACCAGCTGCCATAATTACCAACGTGGTCTTTTCCATCCCTGTTCTCTCCTTAATAATCTCTTATTATCATTTATTATACCCCAATTGTTTGTAAAATGCATTAAAAATTTAGTAATTTCGACTAACCCATATCATTTATACGAATATCCAGGCTGGAATACCTCTTCTGCTCTGTTGTGTTTTCTATCATCCGGGTAATCATCCCTTCGCTGCCCACAATGGTCACACATTTCTTGGCTCTGGTTACCGCTGTATATAACAGATTCCGATTAAATAACAACTGTGGTCCGGTTAAGATTGGCATGACCACTGCTGGATATTCACTTCCCTGTGATTTATGTATGGTAATGGCATAAGACAACTCCAGCTCATCCAAATCGGCAAACCGGTATTCCACCTTCTTTCCTTCATCAAACTCTACGGTGAGAAGTTCGGCAAAGAAATTAATTTCTCTGACAATACCACAGTCTCCGTTAAATACCCCGGTTCCTTTTTCCAACACAAATCCCCGACCATTATTAACTTCCCATTCCAGTTGATAATTATTCCGTATCTGCATTACCTTGTCACCTTCTCGCAAAATGCCGCTGGAAAACTCTTTTTCCCGTTTGCTGGTAGAAGGCGGATTGAGATATTGCTGTAAAATCTGATTTAATCGTTCTACACCCAATTCACCTTTCCGCATGGGGGTAAGCACTTGTATGTCAAATGGCGTTGCTTCCACATATTTTGGCATCTTTTCCTGTACTAGCTGGATTACTACACTGATAATTCGATTTACATCATCCCGCTTCAACATAAAGAAATCCTTACTTTTGTTATCCAGAACCACCTGCTCGCCCCGGTTGATTTTATGAGCATTCACAATGATATCGCTTTCGGCAGCCTGACGAAAGATCTTATTTAGCCTTACTACAGGAAAACGCCCTGATTTAATGATATCCTTTAATACATTCCCCGGACCCACTGATGGTAACTGATTCACATCCCCTACCAGAACAAGCCTGGTGCCCACTACCAAGGATTTAAGGAGAGCATGGAACAGATGAATGTCCACCATTGACATTTCATCCACAATGACCACATCGGTTTCCAGAGGATTCATCTCATTTCGTTCAAAATGAAGTCCGGTTCGGTCTTCTGTCAAGCTTTCATCACTTCCCACTTTAAGCTCCAAAAGGCGGTGGAGGGTTTGTGCTTCATATCCAGTGGTCTCTGACATACGTTTTGCCGCACGCCCGGTCGGTGCTGCCAGGAGAATATCCATTCCTTCTGATTCAAAAAAACGTATAATTGCATTAATTGTGGTGGTCTTTCCGGTTCCCGGTCCTCCCGTCACAACAAGAACACCATTTTTTGCCGCCTCCCGTACTGCTACCCGCTGCAAGTCGTCCAGCTCAACCTCTGACTGGTGCTCCAGCCCTAAAATCCGCTGCTCCAGAATGTCTTCCTTTACCCCGTAGCTTGCATTTAAATCCAAAAGCATCCGGGCACTGTTAAGCTCTGTATAGTAGTAAAGAGAAGTGTATAAAATACTTTGATTATCCTGCTCTTTCATAACAATCCGCTTATCCAGGGTCATATCCGTAAGGTGAGCTTCCATCTGGGCAGGCTCAATCAGTAGTACTTCGGAAGCATTTTTTAAGAGTTCTGCCTTAGGAAGAAAAATATGTCCATTATTAGAAGCCTGCAGAAGCACAAAAAGAATCCCTGCCTTGATACGAAAATCCGAATCGCTGTTAATTCCCACTCTCCGGGCTATTTCGTCAGCCATTTTAAAGCCCACCCCGCTAATGTCTTCCGCCAGCTTATAAGGATTTTGTTGCAAAACCTCATACATTTTTGGACCATAGGCCTGGTATATTTTAACCGCAAGATTATTGGATATTCCATACTGCTGTAAAAACATCATGGCGTTTCGCAATTCTTTCTTTTCCTCAAACTGGACTGCAATTTCTCTGGCAATCCGCTCGCTGATGCCCTTGACTGCCACCAACCGCTCTGGCTCCTCTTCCAAAATCCGGAAGGTATCCTTCTTGAACTTTT
This sequence comes from Acetivibrio sp., assembly GCA_031553075.1. Lineage (GTDB taxonomy): Bacteria > Bacillota > Clostridia > Lachnospirales > Lachnospiraceae > DIGJ01. The sequence goes on along the minus strand of JAVBLX010000158.1, from coordinate 9,732 downwards.
TGACGATTCGTGCCGCCAGCTTGGGACCAATCCCTTTGATGGCACCAGAGCCCAGATAACGTTCCATGGATAAATCATCTTCTGGCTCCTTGATTTCGTATCTCTCTACTTTAATCTGTTCACCATACACCGGATGCTCCGTCAAAGTACCAGTTACCTCAATGAATTCTCCTTCATTGATAAAAGGAAAGGTCCCCACACAGGTGATTTCATCCTCTTCACTGGTCAGACTCAAAACGGTATAGCCATTTTCCTCGTTGCGGTATACAATTTTTTCTACATATCCTTCCACTCTCTCAGCCATATAGGGAAATTCTCCTTTTCTTCTATGGACCCTTGCCATAACAAAGAGCCCTAGTTATCGGACTGGACACCGTTGCGCTGTCACGATAGTACATCATGTGTATCTCAGCAGTTTTCATTTATAGTACACTTGACAAAAATCCGCCTGTCAATTGCTTAAAAAATCTATCCGAAAGCTTATGTGTATCTGCTTTCGGATAGATTATCAGGCAATCGGCAGGCGGATCTTCAATCGAAGCGTCCTGCCTCCAACCCAGCTTATTTGCTATTATCTATACATTTCGTTTCATGGATTCGTACAATGTCTGGGCAAGTCCCATACCACCACTCTCGGTAATGTTCTTGGCATATTCTTCATTCAGCATATCACCGAAATATTTCATGTACTCCCCTTCATCATCACTGCTATGTACGGTTTTCTTCATTTCTTTAAAAACCTGTTCCACAAAGTAGGTTTCAAAGCTTTTGCAGGCCTCCATTATTTCTTCATCGCTGGAACCTTTTATATCTAAATTGGATAAGCTTTTCTCCAGGGCATCATTCTTAGTTGAATTCGTCTTATCACCAACCGAATAAGCACCACTGAACAACGAACTGTTATCAATGGAAATTCCCATATCAACACGCTCCTTCCTTTTCTATCCCATTAGCTTCTCAGATTATTCGCCTGTTGAAGCATGGTATCCGATGCGGTTATAATCTTTGAGTTCATTTCATAGGCTCTCTGGGCTACAATGAGGTTTACCATCTCATCGGCTGCCTGTACATTGGAGCCTTCCAGATATTTTCTTCGCACTTCACTTGGCTCAAGGTTCGGATCATTTGCTTCCCATCTTGCAGCACCGGAGGCGACTGATTCCTTAAAAACACTGCTGGAGGTCTTTAAGAGTCCGGCTGGATTATTAAACTGTACCAGTCCCATGCGAATACCGGTATATTGATCATTTCCATTATCATCCTTTTGCATAATGTTGCCATATGCATCAACGTTAATTCTGGATGTGCTGATTTCTGCATCAAACACAAGGGGGGCGCCATTTGAATCCAGGACTGGATGCCCTTCTGCATCCGACATGGTAGTACCATTTGCGCCAATTCCCATCTTAAATGCTCCGCTTCTGGTATATCCCACCGTACCGTCTTCTAACTGGACAGCAAAAAATCCGCTTCCGCCAATGGCAAAATCCCAGTCTCCTCCTGTCTCAGTGAAAATACCCTGGGTAAACTGAGAGGTAATGGCTGAATTCCGAACACCAAGTCCAACTTGAACACCTACCGGCTTTTGAGCACCTTCGCTATCGGTCGAATTCTTTTGGACGGTTTGGTATAGGAGGGATTTAAATTCTGCATTTTCTTTTTTAAATCCGGTTGTATTAATATTTGCCAGGTTATTGGCAATTGTATCCACATTGGTCTGCTGTGCAATCATTCCTGATGCACCGGTCCACAGAGAACGTAACATAGGCTCACACCCTTTCTCAAAATTCAGGCGATTAGTTTACTCGCCCAACTTCGTTAACAGATTTTTGTAACATCGCGTCAACGGATTGGATCACTTTCTGGTTAGCTTCATAGGCTCTGGTTATGGCAATCATTTCAACCATCTCGGATACCGCATTTACATTTGACTGCTCGGTGAAGCCCTGGTTAATAAGACCTGTCGCCTCTATTGAAGTACCGCCATCCAAAAGCTTATAGGAGGTGTCACCAACCTTTTCCAAATAGTCATGGTTTTCAAAGTCCGTCAGATTAATCCGATCGATCTCCTCGCCATCTACATATACGATCCCTACGGAAGAAACAGCTACACTGGCCGCATCTACCGGTACCTGAAGGTCGCCGCCTGAGCCCTGCAGATGATTTCCATCTGAATCTACGATATAGCCATCCTGGGTCATCTTAAAACAACCATTGCGGGTATATCGGGTCAGGTCGTTGCCATTTTTATCGGTGGCTCTTACCGTAAAGAAACCCGGCCCTTCAATCGCCAAATCATAGGTGTTGCCAGTCTGTCTTAAGGAACCCTGCCCATAGTCGGTATAAACCTCTCCTGTCTTAACACCAAGACTCATACCCCCGATGGGTTTGGTTAAATACCCTTCCGAAGCATCCCGTATCTTTACAGTGAGTAATTGTTTGAATGCCTGATTGGTTACACTTTCTTCCTTGTATCCAACCGTAGCTGCATTAGCTACATTGTTGGATATAATGTCCAATCGTCTCTGCTCACTTACCATCCCTGTATAAGCAGTGTATAAGCCTCTTACCATAGGCCTTCACCTCTTAAATCTTTCTTTTTAACTTAGTCTTTCTTACCACTTAAAAATTCTACGAATTTACCGGTTCCAATGGCTACACAGAGCATTGGGTCTGCTGCCGTCATAGTTGTAATCCCGGTTTTATTTTCAATTAATTCTTCTAATCCACGGAGAAGGCTTCCTCCGCCAGTGAGGACAATACCCCTGTCGGCAATATCGGCTGCCAGTTCCGGCGGAGTCTTCTCCAACACGCTGTGTACGGCTTCTACAATCTGAGATGTAATCTCTTTTAACGCTTCTTCGGTCTCCTCTGAGGTTACTTCGATGGTCTTTGGAAGTCCTGTTACCAGGTTACGGCCTCTAACGTCCATGCTTTCGCTTTCGGGACGACGGAAGGCACTTCCGATTTTAATCTTAATATCCTCAGCGGTTCTCTCACCAATTAATAAATTATGCTTTTTACGCATATATCGAACGATGGCTTCATCGAAATCATCTCCAGCAATCTTAATGGAGGTGCTAACAACGGTTCCTCCCAATGAAATCACGGCGATATCAGAGGTACCTCCACCGATATCTACAATCATGTTTCCGCATGGTCTGGAAATATCAATGCCTGCTCCAATGGCTGCGGCAATTGGCTCTTCAATAATGGCAACCTCTCTGGCACCTGCCTGGTAAGTTGCATCTTCAACGGCCTTCTTTTCTACTTCGGTTACACCACTTGGAACACAAACACTGATTCTTGGCTTTCTCAGACGCTGTTTGCCCACGGCTTTCTGGATAAAATGCTTTAACATTTTTTCCGTTACCGTATAGTCAGAAATAACGCCCTGTCTTAAAGGACGTACTGCAACGATATTGCCTGGTGTTCTTCCCAACATGAGACGGGCCTCTTCACCGATGGCCTTTATTTTATTGGTGTCGCGGTCAAAAGCCACTACTGATGGCTCTTTTAAAACTACACCCTTTCCTTTTATATATACCAGCACACTGGCTGTTCCTAAATCAATTCCGATGTCACTACCAATCATTTCCTAATCTCCTTCTTCAAATCATGTATATTATATAAACTTCTTTTATCTAATTTTTTCCAAACGTGTCTTAAATAAACATACCATTTACATTATATACATATTTTATGATTTTTTCAAAGGAAATTTTATTTTTCTGCATTATGTACAATCCGCTTTAAATGGGCAGGTGATGTTACTGTTTACAGGCTTGCCTGCGAATCACAACAATCAACTGGCTGACCGTTCTCGAAGAGCCATGTCAACCTGCTGTATGGTCCCTGCTTCGCCGGACTCTTTTAAAAAAACTCCGCTGGTTCGAACCTGAGCCAACAACTCATTATCTTCCTGTGAATGGATCGAAAAATTGGTCTGCACATTTCCCAGATAAATCGCACCAATTCCCGCAACACCAAGTCCTACCAGTCTGTCATTCCCGTCCTTGTCCTTTGTCCAGATGCGAAGCTGATTGAATACCTCATCACTCTCATCAATCCAGCCATTCCCATCCATATCAAAGACTGCCAGTTCCTTAAATCCATCACCTGTTCTGGCTCCGAAAAGCTCACTGCCGTCATTGATAATACCGTCACCATTCCGGTCCAACGAGAGAAATCCGCTTAACTGCCCTAATAGAGAAAGATTATCCAATTCTCCGTCGCAGTCAAGGTCAAACAGAAAAGTCTGGTCTGAAACATCGACCATATTGCTGCTAAAATTAATTACCAGCGGATCAACCGTTGCCGCCTGCTTGTAATTAACCTCAAAACTGGTTTCCTCCATAAAGGTCCGGGACATATAAGCTTCTACATCAAAGTCAATGCTCCGTCCATCTGCAGTGGTTACTTTTCCTGAGGAATAAAAGCTGGTCTGTTCCTTCTCCTCGAAGTAATGATATTCCTTATAGCTTGCTCCCCAAGTCTGGGTTGGCGTCACCCCGGAATAATTTGTTACCGAAGACGAATCACGATTAGAACTGCTAAGCATTTCCTCCAGTCGGGAATACGGCATCCTTTTCATGTTCCGTACACCAAACAACAATTCTATCAGGTTTTGAAATGTATTAAATTCTACCGTATTTAACACATCCTGGTCATCTCCCTTAAGCGAATTGACTCTTCGGCTGCCAGCTACACTTTTTTGTTCCTCTTCCAGCTTGGCCAGAAGGTCACGAATCGTCACGCTGAGCGCCTTGGTTGATTTGGTTTCCTTTGCTTCCTTTTTTGAAGTTGATACAGAAGCTGCTACATTTGAAGCTGATTTTTGCACGCTATCCTTAGCTGTTGGCAATGTAGAATTGGCTGTTGTAACATTGCCCCAGCCAGAATAGTTTTGCAAATCAATCTTCTTTGCCGTATAAGTCCGTGTGGACGCCATGGCAACATTGCTTGATTTTATAACCATTCCTACATACCTCCATGTGATTTTATCATGTCTACAGCATGGTCTCCCACACCATTTGCATGCACATAATATATCGACAAATCACTACAAAAGACTTATACTTGCTTATGAAACAATTTATACAGCATTTACATCCTTAACACATAAATTGTTAATCCTTTACATGCCAGACTATTATTCCTTTTACATGTAAACTATTATTTTAGCATACTAACTATTAACTTTATTAACATACAAACCATTATTTTTTAACCTACACACTAACAGAAAGGTAACATATACATGGCTTTTCCCTCCCTCAAACTCAACCTAAAAAATGAAATGAATCAAAAAATTTTTAACATAAGTAACTATCTTGCTCTAAAGCAGGTTCATTACCTGACCCAAATTTTAATCCTCCTTTTCTTCTTCACCCAAGTAGCCGGAGGCACCCCCATCCAATCCCTTTACACCCTTTTCGCCCTCAATCTGTCTACTTTCTTTTTTCGTGCACTCCTAAAAGAAAAGAAGACTTCGACCTCCACCAAAGAAGTCCTCCCTCTTCTAACCGCAAAATACCAATATACCTCCCGCAAGAGCCTGGCCCGTTCCCTGAGCTTTCTCTTAGAATGCCTAATCCTCTTTGCCTGGCAGCTAGGTCACGCCCTAAGCCCTTACGAAAACATCATCCTTCAATACACCCCTATCACTATCCTAATAGCCAGCATCATCCTCCGCCTTGTCCTTCCCATCCTCAACTTCCTAAAACTCCGCCACGACCTAACCACCCCTTCTTAACCATCTCTATATACCTCTCTTCTCCCTCTGCCTCCTTTCCCCATCACCACCTTTTCCCATCTATCTCCTTCCTATCTATCGTTTTACTTATCTGTCTCTTTTCTCCCTCTATCCCCCTCCCCCAGCCATATGCAAAGTTCAAGTAACCCCCTTCGTCCTTCCTGCATAAATTATACTAACCTGAAATGGTGATTATAGAAAGGAGTGTTATTTATATGGATTTTGTTAAATCTTGTGGATGCAATTGCCAAAACTCCCAATCTTGCAGATGCAATAGAGATGGTTCAAATAGATGTTCCAACGTTCAAAATACGGTTCAAGAAGAGCTCTGTAATAAATTTGAAACCTTCGACCAACTGGCAGATATGCCCCTTGCTATGGCCTATGTACCATGGCAGACCTGGCGTAACGTATATGACGGTTGCAAAGGCTTAAAAAACGGCAGTATTTTTGAGGAATTGATTTTTCCATTTTTGTTTGCTAACCCAGCCTGCCGGGAAGGCAGCTGTCGCGTTGGCAATTCTGGCAATGTAATGCGTAGCAACGACAATTCATTTCAACCAAGAAATTCTTTCCGTCAGGAAAATCCCTGCGGCTGTGGAAGGAGATGTGATTCGAGATGATGAGAAATGAGAGACAAAACTTATTTATGTTTATTCACGAGGTCGGATTTGCTGTTCTTGATGTAGCTCTTTATCTGGATACCCATCCAACCGACAAGCAAGCTCTGGAATATTATGATAATTATAAAAAACTGTATAAGCAAGCCAGCAGTGAATACTCTAAAATGTATGGACCGCTGACCATCGCCGATGTAAACAGCGATAACCAGTGGGCTTGGATCAATGACCCATGGCCATGGGAGCCGGTAGGAAGGAGTGTGTGTAATTAATGTGGAATTATGAAAGAAGATTACAATACCCAATTAATATTACCAAATGCAATCCTCAAATGGCTATGGTAATCATTAGCCAATTTGGTGGTCTAAACTCCAAAAGGATATAGTGAAAGATTTACAGATGTTATTTCTTCAGAATGTTTTGCCAGTCAGCTTTGTTATACAAGATACGGATAATATGTACTATATCCGTCGTTTCATCATAGTAATAAAAAATATTGTAATTATCAAACCTTGTCATTCGCAACCCGATTTTTCTTAACAAATCATCATTTACGTATTGATAAATCTCAGGATCATCTTCAAGCGTCCTCATCGCACCAATAATTCCGTTTGTTATTCTTATGGACGCCTGGGGATTACTTAGATGAACATGTATATAATATTCAATATCAAGAAGATCATACTCCGCTGGCTCAGTTAAAAGTATTTTAGCCACGTTCCGCTCTCCTTCTCTCGATTTTTCTAATCACGTCATCCAGTGGCACTTCCCGCCCTTCCTGCATTGCTTTATAACCTTCTCCAATTTGTCTGTAAAATTCCAGTTTTTCTGAATCATTATTTTTTTCAATTTCTTGTTGTCTTGCTGCGATCATAATATCACGTCCTTTCTTTTAATAATAGTATATCATGTTTGTAAAATTGTAACAATCCAAATTTTGAATACTTAATAATGCTTTTGAAATGATTAGAATATCAGATATAATAGTAAATCTGAATGGTTTCATCCCCACGCCAAAATACGATTTGGGATATAAAGGAACGTAGGATTTCGTTCTTATCGGCTTCACTGATTTCAGAGGATTTTAACCTGGGGATAGCTTCCTTCAACCGTTTCTTAAATGTCTTCGATACCTGCTCTTTGGTGAAAACTGGCTTTGTTACCGTCTTCTCTAACTCTAAAATTCTTGTGGTAATACTGGTCTTATTAAGCTTATATTCCTCTAAACTGTCAATTCCTGCCTCATAGGCGGCCTTTACACGTTCCATCCGCTTGTACTCCTTTTCCAGCAAAGTCTGTGTTACGTCTGTAGTGACAGTCTCCTTTACTTCTGACACTTTAATTTCCAATTCTTCTTCCGTGATATCGGATTCCAACTTCAAAAGCACAGCACGATTTAGCTTCTCTAATGAGATGTTATGGCTCACATCGCACTGCCCTCTTGCGTATTTATGGCATTGCAGGGATTTCCCCTTAACAGCCTGGGTCAAGGTACTACTGCAGTTACTACAGCGCACCAGACCGCGTAACATGAAATCTGCAAAGGAAGTACGTGCGTTCTTAGGAAATGCTTTTTTTACGTTCATAATCCTTTCTTGCACTGCTTTATAAGTTTCTTCGGAAAGAATTGGTTCATGCTTTGCATCCACAATTACCACATCTTCTCCACGGTGATAACGGTCAGTCCGGTCAATACCATTAGGGTTTCGACGTATTTTTCCCAGATAGGTGGGATTAGAAAGAATATATTCTACTGCACGGTTTTCAAAAAGATTACCACGGGTAGAGCGTACTCCCATATCATTTAGTTTGGTTGCGATTTGTCGATAGGGCATACCATTTAAGAAATCCTCATATATCATTCGGACAACTGGTGCCGTTTCTTCATCTATCACATACTTCTCTTTTCCCATTTTGTAGCCAAAAGGTGGTATTGACACTACACCACCCCTTGAAAACTTTTCATTCATGCCGCGCTTAACTTCCTGTGCCAGATTAATAGAATAATATTCATCCATCGCTTCCAGCAACGCTTCGATCAGTATGGCGGTGGGGTCATCTGATAACTGTTCTGTGATAGACACCACATCGATACCACATTCTTTACGAAGCATGGATTTATAAAGGATACTGTCTTCACGGTTACGGGCAAATCGAGAAAATTTCCATAATAAGATAACATCAAATGGTTTTGGCTTCATCTTGGCTGTGCCTATCATCTTCATAAATGAAGGACGCTTTTCGGCATTTCTACCACTTATACCTTCATCAAGGAAAATGAATTCCTCTGGCAGTAAAATATCATGACTTACGGCATACTCCTTAATTTTTTTAATTTGGCTTTCCGGGGAATATTCTATCTGATCCTCTGTTGAAACACGAATATAAGCTGCTCCTGTCATAACTTTCTCCTTCCTGCAAAGTCTATGTATTACTTCATATATTTTATGTACGCTTCCAATCGACGTTTTGTACCCTGATTTCGTGCTTCGATATCCATTGTATTAATCTTGGCTAACCGACTTTTCACTTCGGATAGTAAATATCGGGTTCGAAATACTTTGCGAAGACTAATGGTCTTTTGCTTCATCTTTTCAAGTACTGTGGTTTCATAAATTTCGTCCAGAGAAATCTCACTGCGAGATGCTTTTTGACCAGAGTGTGAGTTAACAGTAAGTTGAAAATCTATTCCTTCATTATCCTGCATAAAGGATAAAAAATCCCTGCGCTCGTTGGGTAACAGCCACAGATAAGAAGATAAGGTATTTAATACGTCCATCTCATTGTCCACATTACTTTCTAAAAGGAAATTAATTGTTATCAACAGTTCATTGCGAATTCCTAATTCTCCATTTTCTGCTGTTATTACATTATATTCGTCCTGTTCTCGTTTCAATTCCTTTAAATAGTCGATTGCTTTCGAAGATAGCCCCAGTTGTTCATAGGTGATATTGTCCTCCTGTTTTCTGGCTTCTGTTCTGCCAAATAAATAATCCAGTGTTACTCCAAAATAATCTGCCAGCCCACAAGCCACCTCATAGTTCGGCTCCCTTCCGTTCATATAGGTAGACATTACCTGTGGTGAAAGTTCTAGTGCCATCCCCACATCTGCCTGTGATTTAATCTTTCCTTCTGCTTTCGCTTGTTCTACAAGCTGTCTTAGTCGGTTTGTAAATGATTGCATTATTTAATCTCCTTTCTTTTGCAAATGGCAGTCTAGTACAGCATTGCTTAAATAGCTGTGAATTAAATCGTTAATGGAACGCCTGCATATGTCCATTTAAATGGATGCGCCAAAAGATTGTATTGCTCTATAAAGCGACATATGCTTTCCGTTAGCTCTGCTACAGATGAGTA
>JAVBLX010000019.1:0-17152 GCA_031553075.1 Acetivibrio sp. | reverse complement strand
ACGCCCTTTTTACTGTTCTTTTCACGGATTTATAGTAATTATACGCCCATTTGAGCAATAAATCATCCCCTTTTTGAAATTCATTCTAATCAGAGTGGAACTTAATCTCAAAAAGTGGATGTTAGCTTGAATATTAATCATTTTTCGACTATTTTTCGACTTTTCTTTTTTACTGATTTCGTCTATCCATTTCAACAATTAATTTTGAAATATTAGAATCATGAAAAAATTCGAATTTAAAAAAGTTGATAACCATTTAAAGCAAAGCATTCTAAACCATCAAAGCATTCTTAAACTGCCAGCACATAGACTATTTTCTATATAATACGGAACGCAGGACTTATTGTTATTTTAATTTTTGTATTAGAATTTGGACACACCTTATAGTAGTGTGTTAAAACACGTTTTTCTATTATCTCATATGAAACTTCTGTAGCCTCAAACAACAAAGCGATGGCCGTATTATCATCTAATACAGCATATATATCTTTCCTGCGCAAAGAACCAAGCATTACTGTTTCCAAAATTTTTGCAGAATCCATGAGGCCTGTTCCTGATATAATCTCAACCTTCATAATCGAATAAATCGCTTTTTTAGACTCCAACCGTTCTGCTAACATCTCGTTTATTATATTTTTTATTTGATTTTTGCTGATAAGTTCCATGTCGGAATCAATGTTCTTCATTTCGACACTTTTTCCTTCGTTGCTTTCAACTTCACCACTGAATAATTTCATGTTTTTATATAACGACTGCATCTCTTGAGATGGTTCGACATCAAATGCCTCTTGCATTTTTTTTGTAATGAAATTGTAATACCTCGATGCAGAATTTGTCTGACCGGTTTCGATAAGCGCTTTCAAATACATACGGTTTATTGTTTCGTCTAAATCATCCATGACAAAAAAAGATTCGCAAATTTTAATTATATCGGTATACTTTTCCATATTGATCAGTTTTGAAAGAATCTTCCCGATAGCTAGACAGTATGACCGTTGGTAATGATTTTGAAGCATAAGGGCAATATAATCATCTGCACTATCATGCATAAAGTGACCAACATAAATATCTTTCAGCTTTAACACCATATCGATTAAATCTTGATATTCCAGCAAATCATCTACCTTATCAACTAAAGCGATGAAATCAATAACATCAATTTTAACTTCATCGGAAATCTTCATCTGATAACTGCCTTTAAAACTTATTAATTTAATTTGTTCAGAAAAATCTCGGCTAAATGCATTTTCCTTAGACAATGCATTTCTCAGCCTATGAACATATGTCTGAAGAACTTTCTTTTCGTCAACGTATTCGTTGTTAGGCCAAAGCTCACTGATAATTGTTTCAGGAGTGCATAGCTTGTCCTTATTAATAATAAAATATTGCAACAAAGACTTTAATCGAGCCGTAATTTGCTTTTCGAAAAAAATAGACTCCCCATTATATTGAATATCTGTAAAACCAAATGTTTGTATCCTTAATCTAGTTTTCTTGTCTGCTTCCATACTTACACTATCCCCCCCATTTTCCCTCATTTATGCCATGCTAATTTATTTGCCTTGCAACAACTTCTGGATTTGTACTGTAGGTCAACGCAACTTCCTTTGTAATTCTGCCCTTTTTATATAGTTCAATAATACTGGCATCCATTGTAATCATACCCAAATCGCCGGAAGAGTGCATGACTGAATTTATTTGATGTAGCTTTGACTCACGAATCATATTAGCAATCGCCGTTGTATTTATCATAACCTCAAAGGCAGCGACAAGCCCCTTGTCAACAGTAGGTAAAAGCTGCTGTGACACGACAGCCTGCAACACCATTGATAACTGTACTCTAATCTGCTGTTGCTGGACTGGTGGAAATACGTCAATAATCCGATCAATACTATTTGCACAACCCATTGTATGCAGAGTGGAAAGCATTAAATGACCTGTCTCCGCAGCGGTGAGAGCAATGTTGATGGTTTCCAGGTCACGCATTTCTCCTACCAGAATAACATCTGGTGATTGGCGTAAGGAAGACTTCAAAGCCTGCAGATAGCTTACCGTATCGGTTGTAATCTCTCGCTGACTAACAATACTCTGCTTGTGTCGATGTAGAAATTCGATTGGATCCTCAAGGGTCATAATATGGCCCTTGCGAGTTGAGTTGATGGCATCGATAATACAGGCTAATGTTGTGGATTTACCGCTTCCTGCTGGTCCCGTCACTAATATGAGACCTTTTGTGCGTCGGTAAAAATCAATTACAACACGGGGAATACAAAGCTCTTCTGGATTTGGTAACTCAAACGATACAATCCGAAGAACGGCCGCCATAGAACCACGTTGCATGTATGTACTAACTCTAAATCGCCCCACTCCTGTAACAGAAAAGGAAAAATCCTCGTCACCAGTCTCATTAAAATGCTGGAATTTATTACTATTGGCAATCTGATATATTTCTTTTACAATCTCGTTGGTATCTTCGGGCTTAAGGGCAAAATCAGTCACAGGAACTAAATCACCATTAATTTTGACCGAAAGAGGCAATCCGGCAACCACAAATACATCCGATGCTTTATCTTCTCTTGCTTTTTTAAGTATATCCAATAAATTAATCTTCATAATCGTCTCCGCTCCATAAATCAAGTAAATCGTCGTCATAGGAAAGGTCGCCGGTTATAACGGTCTGCCATTTTTGAATCTCATAGCACAAAGTACCTTCCTGACTATCTATATAAAAATCAATTGTACATTTAAGTGTCTGCATATCGCTAATTTCCACATCGTAGGATACTTCTATTCGTTCGTCGGATTTTTCCGTTATTATGACATCCTTGATACCGGCATCCTCCAACATGGTAACCGCTCCATCAGCCGTTATCCCTTCAGCACTGCTCAATGCGTCAAAGCTTTGGGCTAGTATCTCCTCAGCCTTAGTATCTGCTTCATAGAATTGTGAAACAGCTAAAAGGTTCTTATCTGCTAATTTCTTATCCGCAAAGGAAGTGGCAAAAGATAACATCCCAAAAATTGTCAGACAGAGTACAACAAAAATAACAATAACAAGGGCACCTCCTGCATTAATAGCATTGGATGCATTTTTTTTGTTTCTTTTCTTATCATTTAGCCCTGTTCGATTATAGGTCTCAGACATAAATTAAATCCTCAATTGTATACAAATTTGTTTGCGGTAATGGATGCCAGATGTGGGATATAATCCTCATCCTTTTCTGTATGTTTGTTGTCTATGAACGGATATGGTTCCTTTTTGTATAAATCAAGGTTAAATCCATATAGATCCCCTCTTTTATATTCTGTTCTTTCGATTGTGATATTCATAAAATAAAGTCCTTCTGCTGCAATGGTCCTTTTCCAATCTTTATCATAATATAGAGTGACAAAACTATCATTGGAGGCAGACAAATCTTCCTCCATAAAGTATTGGGCCTCTTTCACTGTAGAGAGGAGCTTCACTTCCTCTGCAATATTCTGTATTTCAAAAATTGCTGCTGCAGTGTCCGATGTCTTATCTGTCAAAAACCTTGCATATAAGAAGAGTTGTAACGTGAGTACAGTTGCAATGGCAAAAATGCAGATTGATATGATAATTTCAATAAGCGTCAAAAGCGTTCTCTTACTGTCCCCAATATCCATCGTTATCCCCTCCTTTCTCGGTTCTTTAGCTTGCGCGTAGGGCAATTGTTAAATTCTGAACATCTCCTGACCTATTTTTTATCGATAACAGGATACAATCTGTATATAGTTGAAAGTCAAATCCACCAGTACTAACAATCGGATCACCGTCACTAAGCTTAAAATCAGGTACCGTCCCTTCATATATATCAAGAAATATTTCTCTAATATATCCATCGTAATAATATAAATATGTCACAAATTCAAAACCATCACTATCTTCTCTTATGGCAAGCATCTTAACATCATCTTTCATTTCGGTGTATATGCTTCCCTGAACATCATTCTGACGAATTTTTGTCGCAAGATAAGAAAGGGATATACGTTTTTCATAATTTTCACCCATACTATCTGCGATTTTTTTATATATGTTATTACCTGACAAAATAACCGCTCCCGAAAGAGTTGTCAGTAAAAGAAATAGTGTCAGTATAACGGCCATCGAAGCAAGGGACGACCTGCTATTGCTTGATTTATTCATAAATATTTACAACTCCCTCATTGTTAATAATTATTGAAAACCATTATTTCGGGAAACGCATTGGAAGCAAACGTGTCATAGGTAACAAAATATTTTTTTTTATCTATAACAAGACCATAATTATCAACGAGATAATCTAAGTCTGCTGGGTAAAAACCCTCAATCGCATAGCATTGTACTGCCGTGCGAGCAATGGCTTTTTCAAGGGCTGTTTTTGACGATTCATCGGCATTGTTTGATGCATTATTTATCGCATAAATAAAAAGCCCAATAACCGTAACAAATATGGCAATCGTCGTAACGATCCCCTTGTAATCTCTTATGAATTGTAATCTTGTAACTAATATTTTCTTTGAGTGCATACATACCCACCTTATTTTTTAGGCGATATTAGCCATAATCTGAACTAGAGGAATCATCACCGATATTAAAACCACGCCAATCACAATAGAAAGTATACCAATAATGAGTGGCTCAATAATTGATGTTGCGTTATTAATTGCATTCTCCGCCTCATCGCCGCATGTATCCGCAATTTTTTCCATGACAGAATCCACCGTACCAGTCTTATGACCGATTTCAATCAGTTTTACATACATCGGCGAGAAAATGCCAATTCCAGCAAATGAGTCTGAAAGTCGTGCACCTGCTTCAATTTCATCCAAACAACTTTGAATTTTTTCTTTATAAACATCATTGTCAACAAGATTCATAGCATAGTTCATAACCGTGTTCATATCCATACCACTAGAAAGAGTCATGGAAACTGCATTGGCAAAACGAGAAGCTGCAATCTTTTTATTGATACCTTTCGTTAAGGGAAAGGTCGCCGTAAATTGATTCATAACCTTCCGGCCTGTCTTGGTCTGAGAAAACAAGAAAATCAAAATAGTTGCGACCGCAAGGACCAGAAAAGAATACATTACATATTCTCCTGCCAGAAATCTTCCAGAAAACATAGCTGCTGCTTTTCCGGCATTGGATAGAGAACCACCCATACTTTCCAGCATTTCACTGAAAATCGGAAAGACCTTGCCTACCAGCAGTATAATAACTGCCGCCATAATGACAAATAAAAACATTGGATACATCAGGGAATTTCTAATTTTAACTTTTAAAAACTGTTCTCGTTCGTAATAATTTCCCAAGGCTTCAAGCACGGAATCAAGCTTTCCTGCGCTTTCTCCGATTTCAACCATATGTAATACATATTCCGGAAATATATTAGCTTGCATCATGGCTGTCAATAAAGTAGCTCCACCTTCCACACATTCGGTCATGGAATCAATTGATATACCAAGTACACCTTTTATACGAGCATTTTCGCCACCATTTATATCATCACCGTTGCCAAGAATCGCCAATCCCTCAGACAAGGGAATTCCTGCCTTCAATATAAGTGAGAGCTGCATACAAAATATGGATAAATCATTAGACGAGATTTTTTTGAGAGTTGGACTTTTGATGTCCTTTTTGCCGGATTTGGAAGTGGGTTCATTCATAATGCAATATCATCCTCCAATCAAAATTTTATCATATAACATAGAATAGAGATATACTTCAAAATATATTTATCGTAATAATATTATCGTAAAAGCACGTTAAAGTCAACGTTAACTCCTATGAAAATATTTACACTACATGCAGACTGTATGCAGCTTATTCTAAAACTACAAACAAATGGATTTGTGACCCAAAACTGACATTTTTTTCATTTACAATGTAAGCAGTTCTTAAAAGATAAAAGTATATAATTTAGGAGGGTATTATATATGAAAACTATGCTAAATAAAAAAATATATATAGTAATCACCGCTGTTCTAGCACTATCAATGCTTTTAATTCTTAAATCCATTTCTTCTGCAACTGAAAGCACAACTGGTAACAACGAAACAATTATAAAAAATGACAAAGCGACCATTGATTTTAAAAATACTTCTCATACAGGAACGGTTTCTATAAATTATAATGGAAGTTTTTCAAATCGTTTAAAAGTACGAATCATAAAGAATAATGTTATATATACCTATGATTTGAAGAATAATGGTACTGCTGAAGTTTATCCCCTGCAAATGGGCAATGGTTCATATAAAATCAGTGTTATGGCACAAACCAGTGGTACAAAGTATGCTACGGCACTCACTACTGATTACACGTTAAAGCTTAGCGATGCAAACGCACCATTCCTTAATGCTAGTCAATATGTTAATTTTAACAAAAAAGCAAAAACAGTTTCAAAAGCAAAAGAGCTTACCAAGGGTTGTAAGACAGACCAGGAAAAGGTAACAAAGATTTATTCCTACATCATTAAAAATATATCCTACGATACAAAAAAAGCCAAAACAGTACAAAGTGGATATTTACCTGTTTTAGATACGGTTCTTTCCACGAAAAAGGGAATCTGTTTTGACTACGGTGCTCTCCTTGCAGCAATGTTACGCTCCGTCGATATACCTACCAAGCTTGTGGTCGGATGGGTAACACCCGATAAAAACAAGCCTTCCAACAAAGTTTATCATGCCTGGAATGAATTTTATGTCAAAGATGTAGGTTGGTTTAAGATTAACGAAATGAAAATTGAAGGTGGTAGATTTTCAAGAGTTGATTCCACCTTTGATTCTTCCTCAAAATCCAGTAGTTCTATTATGAAATTCATTGGTGATGGTACAAATTACGATACTGCATATATTTATTAATATAGATTTTACATTATTCATGCTAACTTTTCCAATATTATATTTTTAAAAGCCAAAATCAATACTTTCCAATTGATTTTGGCTTTTTATTTTTTACTATTCAGTTTTTGAATGTACGTCACAGCTCATTCATTTTTCCAATAATAATTCATTTTACATTTTCTATATGGTCTCTTAGTTTTCCACTGCAGTCATCTTTCCCACTACAATAAATCGTCCATTCTTCACGCTGTAATTACAGGTGCAAAAGCACACAAGCTGGTCATCAGCTTCGGCTTCAACGGAGCTTTTGAACGTAGAGCGCGACTTGATATTCTTGACATAGTCAGAAAAAGCTTTATCGTCCTTAAAGGTCATCGGTGGCGTTTCATAGGCCGAGTTCACCTTATACCCAGCAATCAGCTCCACTTTATAATTCTGTTCAGGTGTAAAAATCCAAACCGTCGGATGACTAAGATAGAACGAATCCGTGTAATCATTTAACACCGAGAACATTTCACCGTTTTTCATGTTATGTCCGTATATCAGCGTCATCTTATCTGAGAAGTCGGCCTTATTTCGATAGTCCATAAATATAGATCCACGTTTGTTTTTCTCACCGCTTGGGAGGTGATTCAGGTAGTATTCATTATCATTTCCCAGTACAACCGGGTAATTAATCACCGTATCTTCAATATATATCCATGCAGTTATATCGGGATTATCTTTTCGTAAAACCACAAAATCTATATTGGGCTCCCACTTCTCTATGGTATCCTCTGGTGGTACTTCAACGTCTTCAGGGGGCAAGGTAACCTCCACACTGCTCGGCGGTAGAGGCGAAACTATAGGCAGGGTGGCATAATATGCCGTTCCCTGCCTCTGTTCTATTCTTTCTAAAATGATGCCCACCGTAAAGAATATTGAACTTATTACACTTATCATAAGTAGTATTACAATTAATACTGTTTTATTCTTTCGCTGCATCTTTGATTCCTCATACTATACTGCTTGATTTTGTCTGTTACGACGAAGAAGAACGATTGCTGATACGGTTCCCATAAGAGAAATGCTAAGGCCTAAAATCAACATAGGCAGGGTGTCAGCCAGACCTGTCTGTGGCATATTAGCAAGCGGAACTTCATCTTCTTCAATATCAACAACATCTTCAACTACGTCAGCTGTTTTAGAATCTTTTGCTGCTATTACCTGAGGAGCATCTGCAAGTGGAACTTCAATATCTTCAATATCAACTTCCTCGTTGATAATATCTACCATTTCTTGAGGAGTAACTTCATTTCCGGTATATGTGTCAACATAGCTTCCACCATTGTTGTCAGGAACCCATATGAATCTCTCGTAAATATCGGTAATTTTCTCTCCATATCCGATAATTTGTGCTTCACCATAGATTGGTTCACCGTTCTCATAACCGATGATTTCAGCTTCACCATAAATTGGTTCACCATTCTCATAACCGATGATTTCTGGTTCACCGTAGATTGGCTTGCTTAAATCTGACTCATAACCAAGTAATTCCGCTTCTCCGAAAATTGGCTCACCGTCTTCATAGCCGATGATTTCAACCTTACTGTAGATTGGCTTAGTCTTGTCTTCCTCGTAGCCAGTAATTTTAGAATCACCGTAAATTGGTTTACTTTTATCCTCCTCATAACCGATGATTTTAGGTTCAATAAACTTATAATCTCCTGTGTAATAGAGCTTATTTCCATTATCATAAGAAACAGGAATTCCATAACAGTTTGCTTTCTCAAGGTAAACAAAACAAACAATTACTTTTCCTTTACTGTCAACAACTGCAAGTGGATTCCCTTTTCTATCATAAGTAATACTTTTAGCTTTTTCCATAATCTTTGCCAGGCCCTCTTCGGCCTTTTCTTGTTGACCATTATTGTCGACTATCTCGACTTTTTTCATATTTCCGTTCGCTTTGTAAAAAGTCCCAGTAAGTTCTGGTTCGCCATAAACTGGTTTCGTCTTGTCTTGCTCATAGCCGATGATTTCTGGTTCGCCGTAAATTGGTTTGGACATATCAGGCTCATAGCCAATGATTTTTGGTTCATCGTAAATTGGTTTAGACATATCAGGCTCATAACCAATGATTTCGCGTTCACCATAGATTGGCTTAGTATTGTCTTCCTCATAGCCGGTGATTTCTGGTTCACCATAGATTGGTTTTGTCATATCTTCCTCGTAGCCAACAATTTCTGGTTCGTCATAGATTGGCTTAGTATTATCTGGCTCGTAACCAATGATTTCTGGTTCGCCGTAGATTGGCGTTTGCTCTGTTTTTGTATCTGTTAATCTCCATCCATCATTTCCGTTAGGAACTTCGGTTTCACTACCTCTAACAACTTCTTTTGTACCTGATGCGGTATCTTTCACTTCTGCTGCAATTGCAACTGAACCAGTAGCCATAACTGCTGCTAATGCTAAAACAAATGTTTTCTTCAAACTTTTTGTAGTTAACTTTTCAATTACTCTTTTCATCCTTATTTCTCCCTTTTTCAAACAGAACGATCTTTTTATTCACAATTCTTTTAACATTTGTAGTTTAGCACATAAAAGTTTCATGCCAACTTCTCGCTCGCTTCATTTGAAACTCATTTTGGTTTATTTTCCAATTTTTAAGTTTTTTTTAATTTTTTTTTCTAATTTTCAATAAAAAAAGTGCTCCAGTTTTTAACTGAAACACTTTTAAACTCAATTCCCTAATAATCATGAGCGTCAATATCCAATGCATGATGTATTTATTTTAACTTAACCTGAGCCGTTTTGTCACCAACAGTCGCATATAAGCTAAAATCCTCCATCTTGGATTCCTTGGAAACTTCGAAAATAATGACTGCTTCGTAAGTTTTTCCCGCTTCTACTTTTACATCCAAATACTGCAAATCATTGGTAAGAGCTGTCAAAAGAGGTTTTTTCTGCTTACCCGCTCCATCCTCCAAACGATACTGAATCCCTGAACTCATCAAATTCAAAGACATCATTTTGGAAGCTGTGTTCTTTACATCAAAAAATAATACCAAATATTTATTTCCTTTATTGGCCTCCAACTGGGGATAACTAATCTCTGAACTTTCCGGATATCTTTGGTACTCTTTACTGCGATTAAAATTTATAGCAAAATCCTTGCTAGTATAAATCTCTGAAAGCTTCAAATAATGTTCTGTTGCAGGTTCCTCCGTTTGAGGTGTATTTGTGTCATTATTTCCTTTACCATTATTGGTCGTGTTATTGGTATTGGAATTTGTAGGGCTATTTTTATCCGATGACGAAGCAGGTATTGGAGAAGGTGAAGGTACTTGTTCTGATTCCGCCCCCTCCATCTCATCTTCCGTCTCATATAACAGCTTTCCTGGATATTTAAGATCATACTTCAGCAAAACACCCGCCATATATTCCGCAATCATATCATTTTCTTCTTCTGTCAGGTTGTACTGGGACTCTACGCAGCCTGTGCAGCAAAGAGCAACGCACACAATCATAAGCGCCAGATATTTTTTCACTCCCGATCCCTCCTGTATCATCATACTCTTTTGTTATTTACTACTTATCTTATCACTAATTGTGAATTTCGGCAATCACTTCTTCATTTTTGCAGTCTAATTCAAACCAAAACTCAACTCCATTTGTATGATTCACAACACCATATCCCTGGTTCAAAGAAGTCATAATCGCCTTGACGATGGATAAACCAATGCCGCTTCCACCGTATTCTCTTGTTCGGGCTTTATCAACTTTATAGAATTTATCCCAAATCTTGTCCATGTCATCATCAGGAATCTTTTCTCCTGTGTTGAATACGGCAATCCTAACATGGTCTCCCTGCTCAATCAGTTTCACTTCAATAATTTTTGCCCCAGCAACATGATTCAGGGCATTGCTGATATAGTTGGTAAATACTTCCTCCACCATATATTCATCGGCCCACACATAAATGGGATGATTTGGTTCAAAGTGCAGGATTACATTATTTTGCTGGAAAAGTATCTCCGTCTCGTCTAATACAGACTTTATCACCGCTACAACATCAAAATGCTGGAAGGTAATTGCATTCTCACCAAATTCAATATGATTTAAGCTAAGCAGCTTCTTCACCATTTGATTCATTTTAGCTGCTTCGTCTACGATTACTTCACAGTAGAATCTCCGGCTTTCTTCATCATCGTTAACATTTTCAATGAGGCCTTCCGCATAGCCCTGAATCAAAGCAATGGGTGTCTTCAGCTCATGTGATACATTAGATAGAAATTCGGTACGCATCTGATCAATCTGATCCTTCTTTTCAATATCCTTCTGTAATTGATTGTTCGCAGCTTTCAACTCCAGAATGGTTGTTTCCAGCCTTCTTGCCAGGGTATTTACACTGTCACCCAAAGTACCAATTTCATCCTTTCGGTTCACCTGATAGGTTACATCAAAATCCAGATTGGACATCCTAGTGGCAATATCAGTTAGTTCCAGAATCGGCTTTGTAAAATTTCGGCTGATTCCGTACATAATGGTAATTCCCAGCAGGGATACTACGACACCAATAAGTGCCAGAAAACGATTAGAAATTCCCACACTTTCCATCATGCTTTGATAGTTACTTCGAACAAATATCCCTGTTTCTCCATCGATTGTACCAACCAACTCCAAATAAATAGAATCTACCCGTTTATCATATACTTTATAGATGCTGTAGGATTCTGTTTCAATAATTAGTTGACGCTTTCCCTCATCACTTAAAATCTGTTCACTCACAAGTCTTTGAGAAAATACATCCATCAATGGATAAAGAAATTTTATATAAACAACACCAGACTGATTAATTAGCTGAAAGAGGTAAAGATTCAGACTTTGATTTGCGCCAAGGCTTTCCAGCGCTATGTTAATTTCATCATCCAGATAGCCCGCTTCCTGATTTTCTTCTGACTCTCCATCATGAGCGGCTGCATATATGGTACAAACCGATTGATATGCTTTTCCCAGCATATCAATCTTATAATTTTCATAATATCTTGGCAAAAATGTTTTATTGGTAATCCAGAATAAAAGGATGATACACCCGACAATAATAGCCAGGGTAGTCACCAACCGGATTCGGATGGAATGCTTCATTGGATCACCTCAAATTTGTATCCCATTCCCCAAATGGTTTTAATATAGTTTCCTGCGTCTCCCATTTTACTTCTTAGTTTCTTAACATGAGTATCAATGGTGCGGGCATCTCCAAAATAATCATAATTCCAGACATTGTTGAGGATATTTTCCCTTGACAGGGCTACTCCCTGGTTTCTAATAAAATATGTCAACAGTTCAAATTCCTTATAGCTTAAATCAATCAGCTGATCGTTAATTTTAACTTCATGAGCCTCCAGGTTTAATAGAATCTCTCCCACCTGAACAATCTGAGATTCACCACCATGGGTCCGTCTTAAAATAGCCTCAACCCGGGCTACCAAGATTTTAGGGCTAAAGGGCTTGGAAATGTACTCATCCACTCCCAACTCAAATCCCAAAAGCTCGTCTCTCTCATCACTTTTTGCAGTCAGCATAATAATTGGCACCTTAGACAACTGACGGATTTCACGGCAAACCTGCCAACCATCCAGCTTAGGCATCATAACGTCCAGTAAAATTAAATCAATGTTTTTATCCTGAAGAAAGAGATCAATGGCTTCTTCTCCATTTTCTGCTTCGATTACTTCATACCGATTTCGAGTAAGGAAGTCCCTTACCAGTTTCCGCATTCTGCTTTCATCATCTACTACTAAAATTTTCATAGTCAACTCCCATCTGCTATTAAAGTCCGACACATATGGTCTTTTTTCTATTGGTGTGTCAGCCCAGTCTATAGCTCAGTGCATTTCCTCTCTTAGTAAATGCATAAGTATAATATGTACTTATACTTTGAGTTTATCATAAAATTATGTACAAAATGTGAAACTTTATTTACTATTTTCCAACGCGTTTTCCCGCTCGTTTAGCTCTGCTTCTTTTTGTTCCAGTTGAACCTGCCAATTCTGATATTGGTCCACAATCTTTTCTTCATAATTGGTGAAAAGGGAATAGGGGGTCATCTGGGCGATAACAATCATACCAATAATAATAATCGCCATAAACGCAATCATTATCCGCATCCGTACCACTTTGTTCTTTAGACCATCATGCTGTTCCTGGGTAGCCTTCCATTTCTTTTCTTCCTGATCTGCTTCGAAGCTCTTTATTTCTTTCTTTATCACTTGTCTGGGATGCACATATATGGGGCGAATGTCCTTGGGCGGAATGTCCTTTCCCGCTTGAAGCCTTTCCTGCAAGCTTTTCAAAAAATTATAACCAATAATGGTCTGAAAAGTTCCTTTATCCAAAAGCTTGTTATACAGTTTAAAAATCAGCTGCACATTATTTAAATCGGAATTGCTTAGAAAATAGTCGATAGCTTCCTTTTCTTTTTTGGCTTTTTCATATTCTTTTACATCTGCAAATACATATCCATCTAATACCAGCTTATTATCCAAGAAATCCCCTCCTTTTTTGTATAGATAAAAAGACCGACTTTCATCGGTCTTGCTCATTGCCATATGGAGCTGGCGGGAATCGAACCCGCGTCCGAAAACCTATTCACACGAGTATCTCCTATCACAGTCCGTTATTTGACATTCCCTCCACCGGTCTGGAGCGGACACCATACCGGTTTCAGTAGCTTCATAGTACTCTCACTTACGCAAAGCTTTGTAAGCAAGGTTCCCTACTGGTTTGATGCCAACGTCTAAGTCGTAGGAGTCTTAGGGTTGACAGCTGCCATTAGGCAGCGAATGCTAAATTGTCTTCAGCGTTTATATTTAATCCAGGTTTTAACGTGGTCCCAGTACCACGGATAGCTGCTCGAGTTGCAAAATCCCCGTCGAAACCAGTACAACCCCGAAGTTATATTGGTTTAACGCTGTTGGTCAACTGTAATTTAAACTTACAAATATCACAAGTTGAACTTTACTTTCATCTTATGTTACCACAAAAGAATTCCATTCGTCAAGTTTTGTTAAAAATTACTACAATTTAAATCTTAATAGAGGTTTTTAACTTTAAAGCTTTTTTCGGCTTCACGACGCTGGTCTTTTTTGGCTATATCCTGTCGCTTGTCATAGAGCTTTTTACCTCTGGCAACACCAATTTCTATCTTTACCAGACTTCCTTTTAGATATACATTAAGGGGCACAATCGTATATCCCTTTTCCTTAATCTGCCCAACCAGTTTGTTAATTTCGTAGTTATGAAGCAATAATTTTCTTACCCGCAATGGATCCTTGTTAAAAATATTTCCTTTTTCGTAAGGACTTATATGCATATTATAAATATATACCTCACCTCTTTCAATTCGAATAAAGGATTCTTTAATGCTGCATTTCCCCATCCGCAGGGATTTAACCTCTGTGCCAGCCAGGGAAATACCAGCTTCATACACATCTTCTATAAAAAAATCAAATCTGGCCTTCTTATTATTAGCAATTAACTTTTTACTGTTCTTTTCCATCTTAAACTCCCATCTGTGTGCTCTGCGCTGTGCTGCTATTACGCATACACCCAATTAAATTCAACTTAATTATGGTCTTTTGCCATCTCAAAGTCAATCTCTAATTCATCGCATGTTCAGATTTTACACTTCTTTATCGATGCCTAGTTCTGTTCTTCAGCCAATTCGAAATCAATGGTTCTTAATACCCGGTCGACCTGGGATACCAGAATCTGAATACTTTCCCCTAATTTATACATTTTCTTCGTGTGTTCTCCTACCAGCATATAATGCTCTTCATCAAAGAAATAGTAATCATCCGTCAAATTTGCAATACGAATCATACCCTCTACCGTATTGGGAAGTTCTACATAAATTCCCCAGGAAGTAACACCAGAAATTACACCCGTAAAGGTTTCCCCTATAAACTGCTTCATAAACTCAACCTTCTTAAGCTTTTCAACCTCTCGTTCCGCTTCATCTGCTCTTCGTTCCATCGCACTGGAATGCATCGCTACTTCCGGAAGGATTTTTTCATAGTGTTTTCTTCTTTTTTCACTTACACCACTTTTAATATTTTCCTTAATAATCCGGTGAATCTGTAAATCAGGATAACGGCGGATCGGTGATGTAAAGTGGCAATAATACTTAGTCGCCAGACCAAAGTGTCCGTCACTGGTAATTGTATATTTTGCCTGCTTCATTGACCGCAGCGTCAAGCGGCTTATTAACGGCTCTTCTGGTGTATTTTCAATTTTTTCAATCAATTTTTGCAGTTCCTTGGGATGAATTTCATCCTGATTGATTTTGATACTGTAACCAAAATTGTTTACAAATATGCCCAGCTTCAAAATCTTTTCCGGATCAGGATTTTCATGACTTCGATATACAAAAGGCAACTCCTGCCAGAAGAAATCCTCTGCCACTGTTTCATTGGCAATCAACATAAAATCTTCAATAATCTTAGTTGCTGTATTTCTCTCATAAGCCTTAATTTCAACGGGTTTTCCCTTTTCATCGAGAATAATCTTGCTTTCTGGAAAATCAAAATCCAAAGAACCTCGTTTCCGTCTCTTTTCCCTCAAAATATCCGCCAACTCTTCCATAAGTTCAAACATCGGAACCAATTCCCCATAAGCTTCTCTCTCTGCTGGGTCCTTGTCCTCTAATATTTTCTTCACGCTGGTATAAGACATTCTTTGATTCACCCGAATGACCGTTTCTGCAATCTTATGGCTTATCACCACGCCCTTATCATCAATCTCCATCAAACAGCTAAGAGCCAGCCGGTCCACGCCCTGATTAAGAGAGCAAATACCATTGGATAGCTTATGGGGAAGCATAGGTATTACCCGGTCTACCAAATATACACTAGTCGCCCGTTTCAAAGCCTCCACATCCAAGGCTGACTTTTCCGTCACATAATGAGAGACATCTGCAATATGAACCCCCAAGCGATACATATTCCCCTCTTTGGTCAGTGAAACCGCATCATCCAAATCCTTGGCATCCTCACCATCAATGGTAACCATAACCATCTCACGAAGGTCCAGCCGTCCCTTAACATCCATGGCATCTATTTCATCCGGCACCTTTTCTATTTGTTTCATAACACCCTCAGGAAATTCCTCTGGAAGTCCAAACGCTCTAACAATCGACAAAATATCCACACCTGGATCATTCACATGTCCCAGGACCTCAATGACCTTTCCCTCCGGGTTCTTTTGATTATTACCATATTCCGTAATTTCCACCACTACTTTATGCCCCGACACAGCCCCTTTCGAGCGTTCCAGCGGTACAAAAACGTCACATCCCAGCTTTTGATTATCCGGTATCACAAATCCAAAGTTCTTATTTCTGGTATAAGTACCTACCACCTGGGTAGTAGCCCGTTCTAAAAAATGAACCACTTTACCCTCTTTCCGTCTTCCATTCTGTGCATCTGAAATGGCAACCTGCACCTTATCACCATGCAAAGCCCCTTTGGTCTCTCTTTCCGGAATAAAAATGTCCTCATCCTCACCATCCACCGAAACAAACCCGAAGCCTTTAGACGTCCCAAGAAACGTCCCTGTCACAAAATTCTCCAAACCAACCCTAATTTTTCCTTTTGAATCAACAACAATTTTCCCATCCAATACCAGACTCTCCAACACCTGTCTCAAATCATCCTTCTCGTTTCTGGGCACCTGAAGAAAACCAGCCATTTCCTTCATCTTCATTGGCTTATACTCTTCGCTGGCAATGTAATTGTATATAATTTTCTTTTTTTCTTCTAATTTTCCCTTATCTAACATCCTATTCTCCAATCTGTATCTACCAAAATCCTCCCAATACTAATACCTTTATTATACACAATAATTCCAAAAACACACAAGCAATATAATTATTCTGAAATAATAAAAAACCCTCTTCAACCAGGAAGAGGGTTCTGGACATTATCTTACCAATTTAAATTCAAAACAACTGAAAGAACAAGGAATGCTGCACCTAAATACTTAGTAACTTTTACCAAGGTTCCTTCCATTGAACGGCCTTTATTCTTGCCCCAGTAGGTTTCTGCAGCGCCACTGATGGTTCCGGATAATCCGGCCTGCTTACCTTCCTGCATAAGTACAACAACTACTACCGCTGCACAAATAAGAATATATACAATTGTAAGAATCGTTCTCAATGCTGCCATAATTTTCCACCTCCTAATACATAGGTGTCCCAAATCTCTTGAGTACACTCGCTATGACAGTATAACATACCCATTTCACAAATTCAAGGACTATTTTTTAATTA
>JAVBLX010000105.1:0-11594 GCA_031553075.1 Acetivibrio sp. | reverse complement strand
TATGTATTTATCATCTACTCCAAAAGCTCCAAGTATGGTCTTCTGCGTGGCTGTTATCGCATGATCCAGTCGATACGTTCCATCGGCTTCCCTTATCATTTCTATCTTTTCCAGTTCTTTAAGCGCTGCCGGCACGGTCATATAGTTAGGTTTTGCAGCCATCTCCATCATGCGCTTTTTTAGTTGTGTATAAATCTTGCAGCGTATAATCAGTGCCACAAATTCAATAAATATCTTTGAATCAATCGCTTCATTGCCGGATACCCTCAGACTATTATTCCCGAGATAACTCTTGTCTCCCCGAAATAGCTTTTCAGATGAATCTCTACTCTTATATAACAGCAGTGCTTCACGTGCCGTCATCCTTTCGGATGTTACAATCACATAGTATCCGCATAGCCTTAATTCCTGCTCGATTACATCTTCACGTTCTTCGTACCCAAAGAGTTTCTTTTGACCATTCACGGAATAATAAGTAAGTTTGAAATAGTGTTCATAAATCTTGCCGAAATCCATCGTTGTTCCCTTATGCTTTTCAAGCTGCTCCGCCATCTTTGAAAGATTGCTTTCCAATGCGGTTCTCTCCGCATTTTCCTTACTGATTGAGTGATATAGATGGAAATATCTGATTTTTTCCTCATCTGCATACATTACGTCAGGAACTGTTATACCATATGTCTCGAATTCTTTTATGGCACAGCTCCGCTTTGTTTCAAATGTCCCTTTATGCTCCAAAATCAGTTTCCGTACAAATGCCATTCTGCCCTTTACCATCAGTACAAAACTGTAGTCACAACTATCGATATAATTAATGTTATCCCTGCTAAAATACCCTCTGTCGAGGATGAATCCAACGTTCTTATAACCATATGCCTTTACTTTTTCAAGCATATATTTAAGCTGCGAGGTGTCAACAATGCTGCCAGGATAATCCTCGTAGAAAAGCGGCTCCTGATTATTTACATCATAAGCGATAGCATAGTTGATTATAGGTGCACCAATGTCCACTTTTGGATGTCCGAATTCTGCCATATCTATACAGCCAGACTGACAGTTTTTATTGGTAGCATCATAAGAAATGTAAATCCGTTCATTATGGTCTCTTTTTGCATTCCAATCATTCAAGAATCCAACGCGGTCATCATCTGAGATTTCGGATAGGAAGCGGCTTATTGTCGAGTCACTATAAACGTGCTGGTTCGTGGTAAGCAGAGGGTGGTTGTATGCATAATCAGGATAATACTGAGCAGCATTGTTCTCGCAGATGATAGAATATGCAGCCATATCCAGAAAGAGCCCTCTTCCTTTTTCATTCCAGTACTTGGAGAGCATCTGTGGCAATTCATAATCGTCCATAATCTTTTTCATGACAAAGAATCCGCCTACTCTTAAGCAACTGCTATGCGAAACGTTCTCTCTTTTTTCCGGGAACTCCTCCTCGGGGAAGTATTTCCTGAAGCTATTGTTAGGGTACATCATATCTGGCTGCTCTGGGCACTGCTTGCCGATTGTAGTTCTTTTTGGAATGTTATACTTCTTTTCTGGGATATAACGCCTTGCATATGTGTACTCGATATAGACAGTTCCCTTACGTCTGTTGTAAGAGATGTTTTTTGAATCTTTTGGGATGTTAACTAAAAAATCATGATACATTTCGTCGCCTCCTTGAGCATGATATCCTACTCAATAATTATATCAAAGATGCCGCACTTTTGCAAGTGAAAAATGCGGCTAAACGTTAATTTTATGCACTTTTTTTAATTTATTACGGCTATTGAGTCGTAATAATTCGGGAAGTTCAGGCTAAAATATAATCGTATTTCTAAATGCGTTGTATTTTGAAGTGGACCGCAAGTAATCATTAGAATTATTCATTACGAGTGCATTTTTAGTCTTTATGAAACAGAATCCGAGTGTGGTTTTTTGTCTAATTATGATGAAGCAGAAAAGCTGGGGACGGATGCGTATCAGGAGTTGATGGCGAAGGGGATTTTGGAAGGGATATTGGCTTATCTTGAGTCAAATACCCAGCAGCCAAGCACTACTACAGAGCCGAATGTGGTGGAACCGGGTACTGTAGAGGTAGAGACGAAATAATAGCAAAAGCAGAGAAAGCCGATACATTCCGACTAAGCATCGTTATGTATCAGCTTTTTTCAGTTATTTATCTACAGATACGATACAATTTGAAACTCAGTCTGCTCGCCGTTTTTTTTACTTACCAGTTCAAATAAATTTTCCTTCATTGCAAACAGATTCTTTGGATTACGCCCAATAATAAGGTACTGATTCTTGTCATCAAGAGAAATATACTTTCTTGTTTCATCATTCAACAAAATATCGGCATTATCAATTACAATTAACTTTCCTTCTGCCTGCTTTACAATTTCTTTAATATCCTTCTGGTAATCCAGATAATTTAAGCATAAAATATCAGGATTAATTGCCATGCACTCTTTAATAAATGAGAAAGATGCAGTTTTTCCAGTTGCAGATAAACCAGTTAAAATTGTAATATTAGTTGAAAATTTAAAATTGACAAAATATGAAGTATGAACCGTTGAAAAATGATCCATTACGATAGGTTTACTCTTCATTGTTCCACCACTCCTTTAATGTTTCATAATCATTAATTATCTTGCTTTGCATACCAAAGTATACTTTAACTTCACTCATATCAAATGGAATTAATTCGTAATCACTATATACAGAACCATCTCCCAAATCGTACAATACTTCTAAAGCGTTATCCCCACATTCCTTAAGGCAAAAAACTTTATCTGGAAAATATAATACATTCAAAACGGTCTTGCATCCTGTGGATAAACAATCCACATCCAGCAT
This sequence comes from Acetivibrio sp., assembly GCA_031553075.1. GTDB lineage: Bacteria > Bacillota > Clostridia > Lachnospirales > Lachnospiraceae > DIGJ01. The sequence continues at coordinate 8,750 of JAVBLX010000105.1, read as the reverse complement.
AACTCCGTTGAACTTTGATTTGATTTTATATTTGCTAACTAATTTTACGCCATCAATCTTTTCTACAATTTCTTCGGCATAATCATCTAACTTTGCTGCGGTATTTTTATTAAAGAATAAATCATTCAATTCGATATATTCCATATTTTGAGGTATGTCCTTTTTGTCCTTATAAATGGTAATCATAGTGATACCTCCAATCCAACTTTTGAAAATTCCTGTTCTAATGATGTTCCAACATAAATAAGCTTCATTTTATCTGCAATAGACAATCTGGTATTTTCCAAACCACAGATGTCATCGCTATGTTTGCCCAGCCAGTCACAACATGATTTTATCCAACAGTCTCCAATAACCCCTTTCGTAACTTCGAAGCCAGTATTTCTTGTTAAATCAAATAAGAGTTTTGCAGATAACTGCTCTATATTATGATTATCTATATTAGCGTCATATTCCGTCACTTCCTGAAGCGTTTTATAATTCAAGTCGCCAGAAGACAGCGCTTCAATCAACTGTTTTCTGGCTCTGATTGCATCAGAACGTTTTGTTAAAAATTCATCATCTGATGCGTAGATCCAACTGATAATTTTATCAAATTCCAATAAGGTGAATTCAAAACAAATAAGATTTAACATAAATACATTATCCCTATTATCAACAGATGTCTTTAATATCTTTTGCTCCTTGTATAGTTGTACATTATCAAAGGAATTATCAAAGATGATAATGTACTTGTTATACTTGTCCGTCAATGCCTTTACCGCTTTAACTAATTCACTATTATTTTTCTTGCTTTCAACAATTACGTCAGGGCAAAGCTGCTGCATTAGTATTTGCCAGAAAGTGTAACTGGCTTTGCCTTTCCGATCTTCGATCCACAAGTATGTTTTATATGACATGTAATCACCTCGCTCGCTTTTCTGGCCTCAATTGACTTCTTAGAGATGGTATTTCAGATATCCTTCTTAGTCTTGTGTAATCTTCATTCATATTTCCAACCCACAGTTTTGATTTTCAGCTTGTTATAATATGGATAATGAATACTTCATCTTAATTAGTAATTAAAAATGAAACAAATCGCTATATATTTGAGCTAATAAACAAGAACCCTATAACTCATCCCCATGGTATATAAAGTAGGATAAATATTTGTCAAATATTTTCTTTGATAATTCTTTATCTTTTTTTATTAAATCTAATACTCTATCCGCATACTTATCAACAATAGTATTTTTAGCAATATATCCTGTCAGCTTACCCTTAAAATTCGCTTGACAAAGTCCTAATTCATAATTTTTTTCTGAGATAATATTTGAAAGAAGTTGCAATCTTTCATTATACAATTTATCTATTTCCTCAGCTGATGTAATATTACATAATTCTGCCTTTAGAATTTCAAGATTTCGTTTTTCATGCAAAAAATTTTCTTTAAATTTATTATTAATGTAATTATTTACATACCAAATTGATTGTTGTTCTTTTATTAGAATCATATTCTTTCCAAAAAGACATATAAAAATTATCTATTGCATTATCGCCAGAACAAAATTGAGAAATTGCTGCTTGCAAAATCATTTCATCACATAGTAAATTTTCAATCTCGTTTACTGAAATTGTATAAACTTTACATTCTCTCCATTTTTGAATTTGCTCTGACAAATGGCAATCCCCATCAATTATACCAATTGCCTTACGACTAAACAGCGGTAATTTATTGTAAGCATTTGTATAATCTATAACTTCTCTATGTCCACCAGCAGGAATGACCGTATAATCCTCTAATAATATAGAATATAATTTATAGTCCAAGCTATCCTTATTTTTACCTTCACAAAAACATATGTCTTTTCTGCTTCCTGCTATTTCCAATAGCATACCCTCTGGAATGACTAAATCTAAATCTAATATTTCAAAGTCCCAGTGTGCTGGAGCGGTAAACTCTTTGTTCCAAATAGTTGTTGAATTTGTTCTAGACATGGCAAAATCAAGATTGTGTGTTAAATAAATAAAACTACAATCTGTTCTGATTGACTCAAGTTTATCCCACAATTTATTGCAAATTGCGAGGTGCAAATGATTTTCCGGTTCGTCAATAAGGATATATGAGTTTTCAGTTGCTAAAAGTATATGACCAATGTAATAGAATATTGCCTTTTCACCATCACTTAAATTATTAAAAGAATACTCTTGTTTATCAGCTGTTTCAACAATTATACGGCTACCTTCAAAATTAAGCGAACGATGATCTATTAACTCATGCCACAATTTTGATGTTTTTTCAAGTAGAGTTTCCTCCTTTTCAGCACCAGCTTGATATTTTATCGCGCATTCAATGTGTTGTGATAAGAGAGCATTTACTAATTGATTTAAATCCGAAGTTATATTATTAATAAAATTTGAATCATCTCCCATTTTATTTTGTGATTGATAATCTCTGACTTTTTGAATTTCGTCTCCAGATGTTGGCAATGTTTCCGGCCGGGAATAAATAAGTAAATGTTGTGCCGATAAAATAGTTAAGCTATTTGTTGATATTTTGCCCTTTAGTTGTCTGGCAAAACTACTCTTTCCTGATCCATTTGCACCAACCATTACGATGTTGCCATTAATATTTTTTATTTTGTTAATAATATCAAGAGATGACATTTTGTTTTTTAACTCTTGAAAAATGTTTATGTAATTATAATACACATTACAAATTTCTTGTATAACATTTGCATCTGTTGGTAAAACACGTGTAATAGTTTCCCTTTCCAAAAAAGCCAAAAATATTTTCTTATAATAATCAGTTGTGTAAGGCAAATCCCAGTTATAAGTTATAAATTCAAACTGTAAAAATGACTTGTAGACATCAGAAATATCTGAATCAATATTTAAAACGCTATCAAATCTTTCATTTAAAGCTTCTAATTCTGGTTTAATACTGCTAAGTTCATCTATCTGTTTTTCTACTTCAATTTTACCTAAATTTAATTTGATAGCAATTATTTCACAAATTTCATTCTTTTTGTAAGAAAACTGTTCAATAACTCTTATCATATTGTTTATCATAAAATTTATCTTTTCATTTACCATTAATAAGGCATTCTTTTCTTCTTGTGTTAACATATTTGACATCCTTTCAATTTCTTTAATACTTTCTCATAAGCATTTAAAATTCATGCAAAAGAGATTTGTTCCAATCCCCCCTTTTAGTAATTCCATCGTCCTCAATTTTAGTGACAACTTTAACTTTCCATTATAGCCATAATGCCACCTCACTCCAATATTTGTAACAATAGTATACATGATATGATACGTAAAATAAACAGGTTTTCACGATAATCTTGTTTGTTATATTACCATTCTTGATCTCAAAATGGAATATCTTTCAGCCATATGTTTTCTCGCTCTAGCCTTCTCCTATATGCAAACAGAATGAAAAGGTGGTGGGATATAAAAAAAATAGGTATTGTGGTTCATTATGAGTTTGTCTTATAATGAATGAAGTGAATCACATTAAACATTGAAGCTAATTCTTGCGGGTATGTTTTTTAGTCGCAACGCGACAGAGCCCGAGTGTGGTTTTTTGTCAAACTATAAAGAAGCTGAAAAACTGGGGACAGAAGCGTATCAGGAGCTGATGGCGAAGGGGATTTTGGAAGAGATCTTAGTCTACCTAGAGGTAAATACTCAGACACCAAGTAATCCGATGTCTGATACTACAGTAGAGCCAAACGCCACTATAACACAAGTTTACTGATTTGTGGCGTTTCATTCACAAACTTGTATCTATTGAAAAAAATCGATGTGTTTATATGAATGGAAATAGAGTTTATCCGGTTTCTATTCGGCTAATGGCACCGTTGGTGAAGTGCTATCAGGAGTATTTATTAAGAAATGATGTAGAAGGTTAGAGTATAGAGGGTTAATGAGATAAGACATTCTAGAGGAGGGAAATTAAACGTGAGTAATAAGAAAAAACAAAAGGGAACATGGAGAAACTACATAGGTGTGTGGTTCTTTTTATTAATGGGAGTTTGCTGCGGTCTTCTAATGGGCAAATACATGGTTTATGCCCTCCATTCCGGCAAGGACAGGGGTAAGTATTTATTTATCCTGGCGGGGCTTTTCGTTGGAATGTATCTGATGATGTATCTGCATATTATCATTCACGAAGGGGGTCACCTTATTTTCGGGCTACTGACGGGATACCGTTATTCGTCCTTTCGCATTGGCAAGCTGATGTGGATTAAGGAAGATGGGAAAATACGCTTTCGTAAATTCTCAATCGCCGGTACGGGTGGACAATGTTTGATGATTCCGCCGGAGATGGAGGATGGAAAGATTCCGTTTGTCCTTTATAACATGGGTGGTGCATTGGCTAATATTATAGCAATGCTACTATTTGTACTACTATATCGTCTTTATGGAAATAGTCCATTTTTTTCTACACTGTTTTTAATGGCTGCCATAATTGGTTTTATTATTGCGCTAATGAACGGAGTGCCCATGCGCCTTGGCACTGTGAATAATGATGGATATAATGCGCTGTCCTTGGGAAAAGACAAGACCGCATTGCGCGCGTTCTGGATTCAGTTAAAGGCCAATGAACAGGTCACTCGTGGTGTTCGACTGAAGGACATGCCGGAAGAATGGTTTGCTGTGCCATCTCCGGAGGAAATGAAAAATAGCATGATTGCCGTAATGGGAGCTCTTGCTTGTAGCCGGTTAATGGACGAATGCGCATTTACAGAGGCTCATCAATTAATGGACCAGCTATTGAAAATGGATACGGCTATAGTCGGTTTGCACCGTAATCTGCTAACCTGTGATTTGATTTATTGTGAGCTAATTGATGAAAACCGCCGGGAAAAGCTGGATGAGTTATTGGATAAGCAGCAACGGAGCTTTATGAAGTCCATGAAGTCTTTTCTTACGGTTGCCCGAACTGAATATGTGTATGCATTGATGGCAGAAAAGGATACTGCAAAGGCTGCGAAAATGAAAGAGCGGTTTGAAAAGACTGCCTGTATCTATCCTTTTTCTGGTGATGTAGAAAGTGAAAGGGAATTGATTGGAATTGCGGATCAGAAGCAAATTGGGCGTGAGAATGAAATCAGCCATCAACCATCGGGTAACATTCCAGATTGACAGTCTATCTTCCTAAAAAGAAGGCTCTATTTGCCAAGTCACATCAAACTGTGCTATAATAACCAACATGAAAACAATAATGAAACAAATACAATCCAACAATATAATACCAGAAGACTTTAAAGAGGCTGCCCGCATTTTACAATCCGGTGGCCTGGTTGCCTTTCCAACGGAAACCGTATATGGTTTGGGGGGCGATGGTCTGAGGGAGGATTCAGCGAGGAAAATATATGAAGCAAAAGGAAGACCCTCAGATAATCCATTAATTATACATATTGGTGATAGGAAAGACCTTGAAAAACTGACAAGGGAAATCCCGATAGAAGCTAAAAAGCTGGCTGATACATTCTGGCCAGGTCCCCTCACCATGGTTTTCCATAAGAAGGAAGAAGTTCCTTATGGTACTACCGGAGGACTGAATACCGTAGCAGTGCGTATGCCGTCACATCCTATTGCACTGGCACTGCTTAAAGCCTCAGGTGTTTGCATAGCAGCACCCAGTGCCAACCTTTCCGGGCGTCCAAGCCCAACCAAAGCATCCCACGTAAAGGATGACATGGAGGGCAGAATCGATATGATAATTGATGGCGGAAAAGTAGGTATCGGAATCGAATCCACCATTGTGGACTTAACCGGCCAGGTGCCCACTATCTTAAGACCGGGCTTCATTACCAAAGAAATGCTGGAAGAGGTGATTGGTCCGATAGAAATTGACAAAGCCATATTAGCTCATAAGGTAGATGAAAATCTGGTTCCCAAAGCGCCCGGCATGAAGTATAAACATTATGCCCCCAAAGCGGATCTGGTTATTGTGGAAGCGGATTCTAAAACCACAATTAAAACCATTAATCAAAAGGTGAGGGAAGCACAGGCAGAAGGAAAAAGAGTTGGAATTGTTGCCACAGAAGAAACCAAAGACGCTTATATCGGCGACGTGATAAAGATAATTGGTTCCAGAGAAGATAAAGAGTCCATTGCGAGAGGACTTTATGAAGTACTAAGAGAATTTGATGCGTTGGAGATTGACCTCATATATTCCGAAAGCTTTGGGGAGAGTGATTTCGGACAGGCGATTATGAACCGGCTGCTAAAGGCCGCCGCCTATCAGGTCATAAAGAGTGATGGATTAGGGGAGGACACCGTATGAGTGACAGGAAAAAGTATAACAAAGTATTATTTGTCTGCACCGGAAATACCTGCAGGAGCCCGATGGCAGAGACGATTTTTAAAAGCCTGCAATTTGAAAATGAAATTAAGGCAAGCTCTAGAGGACTTGTTGTGTTGTTTCCTGAACCAGCAAATCCTAAGGCAGAGACAGTCATAGCCAGTCGTGGATTAAAGCTGGAAAATCATGTGGCAAGACAGCTAAGACAGAAGGATATTAACGAAGATACCCTTGTCCTCACTATGACAGGGAATCACAAAAGTAAAATTATGGAAGAATTTCAGACCTTTGACAACGTCTACTCCATTAAAGAGTTTGTAGATGAGGAAGGGGAAGTGGTAGATCCCTATGGCGGTGATCTGGTGGATTATGAGAATTGCTATAGCGAGCTTTACCGCCTTGCCAAAAAGGTTACCGTGAAGTTGAATGGCGAGCATGAGATATAAAAACAAATTAAAGCTTAAACCTAAGGGTTAAAAAGCTTGGATCAAAGGATTAATAAGTTTAAATCTAAGGATAAATTGAAGAAAATAATATAATATGGAAGACTAAAAAAGAAAAGCATTTCAAAAAAGCATTTGATTTTTGAAAGCTTTTCTTCTTTTAGTCTTCAAACATTTTAACAAGGGTTATGCAAGCTAATATACCGCACTAGTACATCGAAGATTAAGTTTATGGGCATATAAGCACCCAAACTTATGATACGGTGTACTGGAAATAAGCTTTAGGCCTCTATCTCTTCAATATACTTTTGCAATTGATAAAAATCACCATTATAAATAATCCGCAGCAGCTTATCTGCGGTTCGAAGGGCACGAATGCACATAGCAGGCGTAATTTTCCCTTGTTCCAGCAAATCGCCAATCTCGTCCAAATCCAAAACCTTCACAAACCCACAACCATCCACGGTAATATCCACCAGCAAATCATGGAAAGTATAGGAATTAGCCTCATCATCGTAAACCGAATCAATAATATCACAGTACCAGTATACCAATTCATCATTGGCATTATAAACCTTGCTTATTTTATACCCTTCCTTCAGAAAATAAGCAGAAAGTCCGCATTTAATATCCGACCGGGGTTTTAAAGTATCCCAGCTGGTTATAATTAAATCATCGGATTGTTTTAAGATAATGTCGTCCTTTAAGAATATTAACTCATCGGGAAGATAACGTTTTCGAAATAAATCAGGCGTCTTATCCATGGTACTCTCCTATTCTGATCATTCCCTCTGATAAAACTCGGGAGAGAATTTTATATAGTATAGCACGGTCTGCCAAAAATAAAAAGAGGAAGTTATCAAAACAGTAACATTAAAAAATAAAAGAGAAAGTTATTAAAATATTTGTATTAAATATTCAATATTTATGAAAACGTTTCGGATTTGTAGAGAAAATATGGACATTTCTCATGAAAATATGTATAATAGCATTATTAGTATTTTAGCACTATTTTAATGAAAGATAAAAGAGCATGAGAAATATGCGGATAGGAGTTTGTGTGAAGAAGGACCACATAATTTGGAAGAGTTTGGCCACCATATCTCAGATGGGCATAGCCATGATGGTGCCTATTTTAATTGGTTTATTTATTGGGATAAAACTGGATGGATGGCTGTCAACAAATTGTTGGTTTTTTATTTTTCTCATGGCGGGAATTCTGGCCGCATTTCGAAATGCTTATCTTTTTACCAAAAGCTTTTATGCCAAAGATTTAGAAAAAGAATTAAAAAAACAGAAATATTTTGATGATTTGAAAAAAGACAGTGAACCAAAGTAGAAGAAACAAAAATGAAAGAAACCGGAATAAAAGAAGTCAGAATAAGAGAGAACTCAAAGAAAGAAAGTAAATTAAGAAAGTAAAAATTAAGAAACCCCTTGGATGCAGGGTTAGGAGTCAGACGTGAAGCAGGCAAAGGAAACCTTTTTCGATTTAATGATCGGAATTATTATATATGGAATTGCAGCAGAAGTAATAGGTCTTATTATAGTAGAAAACAAGCTTTCCTATGGACTGGGGGTATTCTACGGAGTTTTATTGTCTGCAGGTCTTGCCTGGCATATGTTCCAGGGAGTTGATAAGACCTTGGATTTTGATGGAAAGAGGGCCAGGAACTATGCATACAAAATGTCCATGATACGCTATGGCATTATGGCAGCTGCGGTGGTCGTGGCTTTCCTGTTGTCTCAGTATATGAGTCTGGCAGGAGTCGTTATTGGAATGTTGGCACTTAAGCTTGCAGCTTATATGCAGCCATTAATTCATAAAATGCTTACATCAAAAATATACAGAAAGGAAGAGTGAAAGAGTGAGTAAAGGGATCACATTTTTGGCGGGAAATTTAGCCGCCGGAACCAATCTGATTCATGGGGAAAGTGACATTACACTTGGCGTGCAGGCCTATGGTCAATACGAGCTGTTTGGGCAGACACTGTACATTACCACCACC
>JAVBLX010000223.1:0-15635 GCA_031553075.1 Acetivibrio sp. | reverse complement strand
AACATTAATTGCGGCAGGAGACGAAGCAAACGAGATGTATGAAAAAGCGCCGATTAATATTGCGGTTTCCTATCCGGTGAAATATGGTGTGATTGCCGAAATTGCTCAAATGCAGATGCTTTTGAATCATTTTTTTGGAGAACTCATTGGAAAGAAAAGGTCCTTGGGTTCTTCTGTTGATTTTTTAATTACCGTTCCTACCGATATTACCGAAGTAGAGAAAAAATCATTTCATGACTTGATTGCTAATTCCAACATCAAATCCAAGACCATCGGCATGGTGGAAAAACCAATTGCGACAGCGCTTGGTATGGGTCTGGATATTTATCATGCCAACGGAATTCTTACCGTAGACGTTGGGGCCGAGACCACGGAAATTTCCATCTTATCTCTGGGTGGAATTGTCCTCAGCAAGTTAATCCCAATTGGCGGAAGAAAATTTGATGAAGCCATCAAAACCTTCGTTAAAAAACGTTATAATCTGGTTATTGGTGACAAAACCTCAGAATATATAAAGATGAATCTGGTATCCGCTTTCCCACAGGAAAAAGAAAGCATATTTGTCTGTGGCCGTAATGTGGTAACCGGTCTTCCTTGTGAAATGGAGATTTTTTCAGAAGAGATTGACGAAGTGGTGCATGAACATCTGATTACCATAATTGAAGCAGTCAGAGTTATTCTTGAACGTACGCCGCCAGAGATTTCAGCAGATATCTATCGTTCTGGCTTATATTTAACCGGAGGCTCTGCTAATTTGCGCCATTTTGATAAGCTTTTTACTCATGAAACCGCACTGAAGGTAAATGTGGCAGAGGATCCAGAGAATACAGTGGCCTTTGGCCTTGGAGAATTAATTGAAAATATTGGTTCTAATAAACTTTCTGCGAATGTAATCAAGACATTTCAGAAACAAAAGTAAGATATCTTGAGGGAGATTTTACCGAATGAGACGAAGAACAAAAATTAATATCGAACCAAAGTATATACTGATTCTATTCACTGTTCTTTGCGTTGGATTGATTGTTACCTCTTTTCGATATCCGGAAAAGTTTGCGCCGGCAAAATCAGCCGTTGGACAAGTAGTGACACCCATGCAAAAGGGCATCAACTCCATTGGCCGATGGCTTTTTGAAAAAGGAGAGATATTTACCTCCATGCAAGTTCTGTTAAAGGAAAATGGCGAATTACGTGATCAATTGGACAGTGTTACCTATGAAAACAAAATATTACAGCAGGAAAAATATGAGTTAGAAGATTTGCGTAAGCTATATGAACTGGATCAAAAATATGCCAGTTACCCTAAAGTTGCCGCTCGGGTTATCAGTCGGGACAGCAATAACTGGTACAATCAATTTTGCATTGATAAAGGCAGTAATGATGGTATTTCACCAAATATGAATGTAATTTCTGGTAGTGGACTTGTGGGCATTGTAACAGAGGTAGGAGACAACTGGGCTAAAGTCCGCACCATTATTGATGATAAAAGTAATGTAAGCGGAATGTCTTTAAAAACTTCGGATGGTTGTAATGTAAAAGGAAATTTGGAGTTGATTGATAAAGGATTAATTGAGATCGAATTAATTGACAAGGATGCTGACATAAAAGTGGGAGACGAAATTATTACCTCTCATATTAGTAATCGGTATTTGCAGGGAATTTTAATCGGTTATGTCAGCAGCATCGAAATGGACTCTTCCAATATGACCATGTCCGGATACCTGACACCAGCGGTATCCTTTGATTCACTGAATACGGTTCTGGTTATTACCGAACTTAAAAAGGAACTGCCGGCAGAAGCAATCACATATTAGGAGTCCTGTTATGAAACGATTTATCTGTACCATTTTAATTATATTAATATGCTTTGTTTTGCAGACTACCTTTTTTCAAGCTGTGGCGCTGGCAGATGTGGTTCCCAATCTTCTGCTGATTGTTACTGTGGCATATGGATATATGGGTGGTGAAAAAGAAGGTATGTATGTGGGACTCAGCTGCGGACTGATTGCTGATTTGATTTTTGGCAGCGTAATTGGTCTGTATGCCCTTATTTTTATGCTGATTGGTTATTTAAATGGAGTTCTAAATAAAGTATATTATACCGATGACTTGATTATCCCACTGATTCTTATTAGTGTCAGTGATGTTCTCTATAACTTTTTTTATTTTATTACAGAGTTTTTATTAAGAGGTCGTGTCGATTTAATGTTTTATTTGAAGCGAATTGTTCTGCCCGAGATGATTTATACCGTATTGGTTTCCGTTGTGCTATATAAGCTATTACATACATTAAACGGATTATTAAGAGGGCAGAGGAAAAGGGAGGTTTAAAAATGCTGGATATTATGGTTGATTTTTTCAAAGGCATTATTAAATCTCGTTTACTACCCATCGCAATCATCTTTGGTACCCTGATTTTTCTTTTGGTGCATCAGATTTATAATATGCAGATTATTAACGGCTCCAAGGCTGCAAATGAAGCACTTCTTACCAGTGAAAGAACCCGTGATGTAAAGGGTACCAGAGGTAATATTTATGATCGTTATGGTAAGCTTTTAGCTTATGATGAGCTTTCTTATTCCGTAACCATTGAAGATGTGGGCGCGCTCACAAGCAACGACAAAAAAAATCAAATGATTTTTAATCTGGTTTCCATTATAGAAGAAAATGGTGGAGATATTATTTCGGATTTTCCAATCAAGCTGGACGAAAATGGACAGTTTTATTTTACAATAGAGGGCAATGCTCTCTTACGTTTTAAAAAAGACATTTATTCGTTAAAGGCATCTGACAAATTAGAGGATGACCAAATTGCCATTACAGCGGAAGAAATGTTTGCATACATCCGATATTCTACTGAGACCACCAGCCCCAGATTTGTAATTGATGAGAGCTATAGTACAGAAGATGCGCTGAAGATTATGAGCATTCGCTATGAATTGTTTTTAAATCGTTGGCAGAAGTATGTTCAAAGTACCATTGCCATGGACGTAAATAAAAAAACCGTAGCAGCAATTAAAGAATACAGTGCCGAGCTTCCAGGTGTGCAGATTCTTCAGGAAACCCACAGGGTGTATAATGATAGTCAGTACTTTGCTCATATTCTTGGTTATACCGGATCCATTTCCTCGGAAGAATACGATGCGCTGGATAGTGAAGAAGAAAAGAAGTACACTCTAACTGACCAGATTGGCAAGAAGGGACTGGAAAAGGAATACGAAAGTTATCTTCATGGTCAAAAGGGAAATGAAACGGTAATTATTAATGAAAATTATCGGGTAATCGGTCTGAAAAACCGAACCGAACCCATTGCGGGAAACAACCTGTATCTAACCATTGATGCGGATCTTCAAAAAAAATGCTACAACATTCTGGAAAAGAAAATAGCCGGAGTTCTTTTGGCCAACATAAAAAACAGTATGGACTACGGGAGCAAAGGAACCTCCAGTGATAAAATCACCATCCCTATCTATGAGGTATACAACGCTTTGATTGAAAACAATGTGATTGATATTACCACATTAAATAACGATACATCGACTGACCTGGAAAAATCCATTTATAAAAAATATCAAAGCACCCAGAAAAATATTTTTGCAAATCTGGACCGGGTGATGGCAGTAGACAGTACGATTTCCAACAGTGCTGCCGGTGATGATCTGGCGGAATATTTATCCTATATTTATACCCTTCTGATAAAAAAAGAAGTTTTGATTTCCGATGCCATTGATAAAGAGTCTCAGATTTATCTGGAATACACCAATAACAAAATCAGCTTGAGTCAGTTTCTTCAATATGCCTTATCTAACAAATGGATTAAGCTGGATACACTTGAAATTGGTGATACCTTTTACAGCACGGAAGAGCTGTATACAAAATTATTAGATTATATAAAGGAAGTCTTAACAACCGATAAAATATTTAACAAAAAAATCTACAAAACCCTCATTTTTAATTATAGTTTGACCGGAAAAGAAATTTGTCTTTTATTATTTGACCAGGGTGTGATAGAATATGATGAAGGTTCCATTGAAAAACTGGAAAATGGTACCATATCAGCATATGACTTTATGTGTGATAAAATCAAAAAACTACAGATAACACCAGGTCAACTGGCATTAGAGCCTTGTTCTGGATCAGTAGTGGTCACGGATGTTAAAACCGGTGATGTTTTAGCTTTGGTTTCATATCCCAGCTATGACAACAACAAGCTTGCCAACCAGATTAATGCCAAATACTGGGCATATCTGGATTCCAATTCCGCATATCCAATGCTCAATCGTCCGCTACAGCAGACAACAGCACCTGGCTCCACTTATAAAATGGTAATTGCCACTGCTGCACTGGAAGAAGGAATCGTAGGACAAAGAGAAACCGTTTTGGACAAGGTAGTTTATGAAAATGTAACACAAGGTCCAAAATGCTGGAGTACTCACTCCCATGGTTATGTTGATATTACAGATGCGCTTCAGGTTTCCTGTAACTATTTCTTTTATGAAATGGGTTATCGACTAAGCGGTGGCGATTCTTATAACAGTAATACCGGTTTAAAAAAAATCAGTAAATATGCCAGCATGTTTGGATTTGATGCGAAATCTGGTATTGAGCTTTATGAATATGAACCACACATTTCCGATGAAGACTCCATCCGTTCTTCTATCGGTCAGGGAACCAACAACTACACACCAGCGCAAATTTCCCGTTATGTGACTACCATTGCAAACCGGGGAACCTGTTATGATTTAACAGTAGTAGATAATATTAAAAATCTGGAAGGTGATGTGATTCTTGATAATCAAGCCAATGTCCACAATCAGATGAAGGTAAAGAGTTCCACCTGGAACTTGATTTTCGAAGGAATGTACAAGGTGGCAAATGGGCCATTAAGCTCCGTTTCAGCAATTTTTGAAAATCTGGGAGTAACGGTTGCCGGCAAAACCGGTACCGCACAGGAAAGTAAAGCAAAGCCAAACCATGCTCTATTTGTTTCTTTTGCACCTTACCAGGAACCAAAAATATCCGTTACCGTTGTTATTCCGAACGGATATTCTTCCAGTAATTCAGCCGATGTGGCAAAAAATATCTACAAGGATTATTTTAAATTATCTGCTGGGGCAGATGCTTCTACGGAAGCAGATACGCCCGATACTAATATTCAGGCTTTTTCAGACTAGAACAGGAGGTAGACATTATGAATCATTCTGTAATGATTAAGGGTACCAAGTCTGGTATTATCGTTGTGCTTGACAGCACCATGGAATTCGACGCACTAAAGACAGCTGTTGCAGATAAATTTGCTACTTCTTCGGAGTTTTTAGGAGATGCAACGCTTGCCATTTCTTTTGAAGGTCGTGAGCTTAACAACGATCAACAAAGAGAGCTGGTGAATATTATTAGTGCCAATTCCAAGCTAAATATCGTTTGTATTGTAGAAACCAATCCAAAAACCGAGGAACTATTTAAAAAGACACTGGAAGAAAAGCTTTTTGAGTTAAACGCCAATACTGGACAGTTTTATAAAGGAAATCTTCGTTCAGGACAGGTTTTGGAATCAGAGACCAGCATCATCGTAATTGGTGATGTGAAGCCGGGAGCAAAGGTTGTTTCAAAAGGAAACATTATTGTTCTTGGCTCTTTAAAAGGAAATGCCTTTGCCGGAGCTTCCGGTAACGAAAATGCCTTTGTACTGGCTTTGGATATGAATCCCATGCAGATTCGTATTTCGGATATTATTGCCAGGTCACCGGATGAAGCACCTAAAAATCCGGTCAAGGAAACAAAGGTAGCATATATAGAAAATGGCAATATTTATATTGAGCCATTTACCAAAGATGTCATGAATGACATTCGGTTTTTTTAGAATACTGGCGGGCTTCCCAATTTCCGCCTAATGAAATTGGAAGAAAGAATGGAGGAACTATAAACAATGGGAGAAGTAATAGTAATTACATCCGGAAAAGGTGGTGTTGGTAAAACCACAACCACCGCTAACGTAGGAACAGGTTTGGCTAAGCTCAATAAGAAAGTGGTACTGATTGATACTGATATCGGATTAAGAAATCTTGATGTTGTTTTGGGATTGGAAAATCGCATTGTATACAACCTTGTTGATGTGGTAGAAGGTAACTGCCGGATTAAGCAGGCTTTGATTAAAGATAAGCGTTATCAGAATTTATATTTACTGCCCTCTGCACAGACCAGGGATAAAAATAGTGTAACACCGGAACAAATGAAAAAACTGGCAGATGAGCTGAGAGATGAGTTTGATTACATATTAATGGATTGTCCCGCTGGAATTGAGCAGGGCTTTAAGAATGCCATTGCCGGGGCAGACAGTGCATTAGTTGTTACCACACCAGAGGTTTCCGCAGTAAGGGATGCGGACCGGATTATTGGTTTACTGGAAGCAAATGAAATGAAGAGTACTCATTTAATTGTAAACCGTTTACGACCAGATATGGTAAAGCGCGGCGATATGATGTCTGCCGATGATGTGGTAGAAATTCTTGCAGTGGACTTAATTGGTATTGTACCAGATGATGAGAATATTGTTATTTCAACCAATCAAGGGGAACCACTGGTAGGAAATGATACGATGGCCGGACAGGCTTATATGAACATCTGCCGTCGAATTACCGGCGAAGAAGTTCCACTTCTTGACTTAAGTAATAAGGGTGGCTTTATGACAAAACTGTCTAATTTATTTAAGAAAAACTAAGGAGGCAAAAAAATGAGTTTATCTGATTTTTTTAAGAAGAAGGCTTCCAGCTCGGTTGCAAAAGACCGACTGAAGCTGGTACTGGTATCAGATCGGGCAAATTGCTCCCCTGAAATCATGGAACAAATAAAAAACGATATCATTAATGTGATTTCCAAATATGTTGAAATTGATTCAGATGGTCTGGATATCAAGATTACACAGACCGAATCAGAAGGGAACAATGGAAGTGTTCCTGCATTATATGCAAACATTCCAATTAAAGATTTGAGAAATCCAAAAGCATAAGGGACGATTTGAATGTTTAATTTTAAGCAATATGACTTTAAGCACTATAATTATTTTTTGGTTGTGGTTGTTTTGTTAACAAGTGTCGTTGGCGCAAATTTTGTAAAACTGGCAAGCGGGCCGGAATTAGGACCAACCGCCTTTAAAAAGCAGCTGTTTGGACTTTTGGCAGGGCTTCTTTTTGCCATTATTATTTCACTTATTGACTATCATTTTGTCTGCAAATTTGTTATATTTTATTATATTGTAGGTGTATTGATGGCAGCTGCAACCCGGTTTTCGCCTTTGGGAACGGACCTGAATACAGAGTCTTACCGCTGGCTCAAAACACCAGGTTTTAATCTTCAACCATCTGAGTTATGTAAAATCATACTGATACTAACTTTAGCCGTATTCTTTAATAAGATGCAGGAGCATATGAATCAATTTCGTATCTTTATACTTGGTGGTCTGATTATGGCCTTGCCAACGGGATTTATTCTGGTACAGTCGGATTTATCTTCGAGCCTGGTTATGATGTTTATTTTTGTTATCATGATATTTGCTGCCGGACTGAGTTATAAAATTGTAGGAATATTGTTAGCGATTGGTATTCCAGGTTTTATTGCCCTTGTATGGTATGTTCAGCAGCCATATCAGATTTTATTAAGTGGCTACCAACAGGGACGAGTTGTTGGGTTCATGGATCCTGAAAAATACGGAAATTCCATTATGTATCAACAGAACTATTCTCATCAGGCCATTTCCTCCGGAGAGCTTCTGGGTAAATTGTTTTCTGGTACGGAATCAGCCGCCAGAGTATATCGTCATGCTGATGTTATTGAAAGTGATTTTGTCTTTGCCGTGATTGGAGAAGAGGTAGGCTTTCTTGGCAGCTGTCTTGTTATTGGTTTACTTGCAACGATTATTACCTGCTGTCTCATAACCGCACGTCAGGCTTACGACCGCCTTGGGATGCTTATCGCCATCGGGATTGGTTCCATGTTTATGTTTCAGGTATTTGCCAATATTGGAGTAGCGACGCGGATGTTGCCTAACACGGGACTTCCACTCCCCTTTATCAGTGCCGGGCTAAGCTCGGTAATGGGAAGTATGATAGGAATTGGTATTTTATTAAATGTGGGGCTACAGTCCGCACGAAATAAATATAGTGGCTTCTCCATGATATAAATTTTTTATTAAGCAGTTTTAAATTGTCAATGTCTTCTTTACATTTTTATCAAAAAGCTTTACAATACTAAAAAAGGGGGCTTACTTTATGAACATAGGTTTAATTGCACACGATGCAAAGAAAAAATTAATGCAGAACTTTTGCATTGCATACCGAGGTATTTTAGTTAAAAACGATATTTATGCCACTGGTACTACGGGAAGGCTGATTGAGGAAGTTACAAACTTAAATGTACACAAATATTTGGCCGGACATTTGGGAGGAGAGCAGCAGTTAGGAGCACAGATTGAGCACAACGAAATCGATTTGGTCATTTTCCTTCGGGATCCCTTAAATCCCAAGTCTCATGAACCGGATGTGAATAATGTAGTACAGCTTTGTGATACTCACAATATTCCGCTTGCTACTAACTTAGCCACTGCAGAATTGTTAATTAAGGCATTGGATCGTGGTGATCTTGATTGGCGTGAGGTTGTAAAGAACTGATGAGAATTACAAAATTAGCAGCAATCTGCCTGGCAGTATCCATATTGATAACAGGATGTGGTCTTGGAAATCATGCAGACATTCCATATGATAATCCATCCACTTCCTATTTTTTTTCCATGAAAGACCGATATGAGGATACCTTTGCCAGCAATTTATGCATCGTAACGGATAAAGAAAACAAAGAGGAGAGTAGTGATTTTTCAGCTGCATCTACTCTAATTTTTGATGTCACAAATCAAAAAGTGATTTTTGCCAAACAAGTCCATGAAAAGCTTTATCCAGCCAGTATCACCAAAATCATGACCGCTTTCGTCGTTTTAAAGTATGCCGACCTTTCTGATACGGTTACTTTCAGCTACAACGCCTCCCATATAACAGAATGGGGAGCGAAGCTATGCGGATTCCAGGAAGGTGACCAGATGAATTTAAAGGATTTGCTTTATGCATTCCTTATTTATTCTGGAAACGATGCCGGGATTGCCTTGGCAGAGCATATAGCCGGTAGTGTGGAAGCTTTTGCAGATTTAATGAATCAGGAGGCTAAGGCCCTGGGAGCAACCAATTCTCATTTTGTAAATCCACATGGTCTTCATGATGATGAGCATTATACCACGACTTATGACATTTACCTGATTTTTAATGCATTGATTAAAAATGACCTTTTTTTAGACATGATTCATTCAAAAAGCATTAACGTAAACTATACAACTGCCAAGCAGGAGACAAAATCAGCTGATTTTTATAGTACAAACCGTTATCTGGTGGGAAAAGCAAAGGCTCCGGAGGGTATTACTGTTATTGGTGGTAAAACAGGCACCACTCAAAAAGCAGGTTCCTGTCTGGTCTTATACAGTCAGGATTCCGCTGAAAATGATTATATTTCAGTTGTCTTCCGTGCAACGGATGGAAACGCATTATTTGATCAGATGACTGGGTTATTAAAGCTTATCCCTTAGACTTAAGCGTGTTTTACCCCTTTCATTTTATAAAAATTTTTACGAAATTTTTATAAAATAGCAAGAAATTCCCGTTGTAATTTCATAAAATTTGTACTATAATTGGTGTATAGTTAAATATATTCTATACATATAACACAATTTTCTGTGAAATCAATCAAAACGATTGTCTTTTCACTAGTATTAAAGGAGGAGATTACAATGATACAGATTATTGCAGGTGCCAAAGGAAAGGGAAAGACCAAAGTTTTACTTGATAAGGTAGCCACGGAGGTGAAAGAAACCAATGGAAGTGTGGTATACCTTGACAAGAACACAAAGCATATGTATGAGTTAAGCAATAAGGTGCGTCTCATTAATGTAACAGATTGCCTTGTAGAAAACAGCAGCGAATTTATCGGATTTATCTGTGGTATTATTTCTCAGGACCACGACTTGGAAAAAGTTTATTTAGACAGTTTCTTAAGAATAGCATGTTTGGAGGAAGACTCGGAAAATATAGAACTCATTTTAGATAAGCTGAAAAAGATTTCGGAAACCTTTAATGTAGATTTTGTTATAAGTATATCATTGAATAAACAGCAAATACCCGAAACGTATCAAAATGACATCATTGTTGCTTTATAATAGAAAGTAAGAGCTTCCGAATGGAAGCTCTTTTTATGGCTAGTTATTCATTTCCTCTGATTCTGCCAAAATAGCTGATGGCATATAAGCCACATACACCGATTACGGAATAAATAACACGGGAAAGTACGGACATATCTCCGAAGATAAGACTTACCAGGTCAATCTTGAAAAGTCCCACCAGGCCCCAGTTTATTGCGCCGATAATAACTAAAACAAGTCCTACATAATCAATTGTTTTCATAGCACTACCTCCTTGGTTAGTATTGTTGCCTGCAATTATATAATTTATACATTTTTTTATTTTATCCATAGTTCTGAATTTTATTCATTTTAGGGCTTTTAAATCATTTATAAAATAAGTATAATAGAGTGGTTAGGAGGGTTGAATTTTGCCAAAACAGAATCGAAAAGTCGTTCGTTATCGAAAACCATTCCATTTAAATATCGGAGGGATTGTTTTTTTATTTATTTTTATATATATTGCCGTTATTTCCATTCACTATTTTAGTCAGGATACCGTTGGTATTACCGAAGTAAGTGAAAAAAACATTTCCGATGATAATATTTATAAAGGGATTATCCTTCGTAACGAAACCTTATATTACACCGATAAAGCCGGATACATCAACTATTTTGTAGGAGATGGAGAAAAGGTTGCCAAAGATTCAACGGTATATACGATAGATGAGACTGGAGAGATGTATCAGGCTCTTTCTAATACGGATGAAGTCATTTTATCAAAAGAGGATTCACAGAAAATAAGAAGTGCTATTTCTAATTTTAAGAAAAATTATGATAATAGTCTTTATTCCGATGTGATAAACTTCCAATATAACATTGAAAATATTGTGCTGGAACAGAGCACAGCCAGTCTTCTTTCCAATTTAAATGAAATGATGGGAGCTTACAAACACGGTCAGTTTGATGTGGTGAATGCGAAAAAAAGCGGCATCATTTCTTACACTATGGATCACAACGAAATGCTAAAGGTTGATGACATCAGCGGAGATACCTTTAAAAATCCAGAAGAAAGCCGGGTACAGCTACGCAGTAACGAACTGGTAGCTCAGGGTAGCCCCGTATATAAAATGGTAAACAGTGAAGACTGGAATATTATTATTCCTTTATCCAGTTCTCAATTTGATAAAGTAAAGGAATTGGAAAAGGTAAAAATTACCTTTCGTAAAGATAATGTATCAGCAATTGTGGGAATTACTACATACTCAAAAGATGGTGGTTATTTTGCTAATCTAAGTCTCAGTAAATATATGATTCGTTATATCAATGATCGTTTTATTGAAGTAGAACTCTTACTGAACTCGGCAGAAGGCCTTAAAATTCCGGTCACCTCCATTATTAAAAAGGATTTCTTTATGGTGCCAGATGACTTTGTTACCCAAGGAGGTAAAACGAATTCTCTTGGACTTACCAAGGAAACATTTACAGAAAAAGGGGAACCAATGTATGATTTTATTCCGGTAAACGTGGTATCAATGGAAAATGGTTATTCCTATATTGATACCAGTCAGTTTGAAGCTGGAGATAACCTTATTAATGTCGTTAACTCAGAACATTTTCAGCTGGGAAAAACCGGCAACTTAGAGGGCGTATACAACGTAAACAAAGGCTATGCTGTCTTCAAGATTATTGAACGCATTTATGAGAATAAAGAATATGTCATTGTAAAGAAAGGTACCCCGTATGGATTGTCTGCGTATGACCACATTGTCGTCAATGCAGAAACAATCGAAAATTCCCAATTGATTAAACAGTGAAAGGCAGGTTAAAGATGGATACCAATACCGCTTTTATCCATGAGAATTTAAAACAAGTTGAGACTAACATTCTGGAAGCCTGTAAGCGTGCGGGACGAAGCCCTGAAGAGGTGACACTGATTGCAGTAAGCAAAACCAAGCCGATGGAGCTGATTCGTGTAGCCATGGATTATGGAATGACCCATTTTGGCGAAAACAAGGTACAGGAGCTTTGTGATAAAACAGAAGTAATCCAGTTTCCCCTCAATTGGCATATGATAGGGCACCTCCAGCGAAACAAGGTGAAATATATTGTGGACAAGGTCAGCCTGATTCATTCCGTGGATTCTTATCGTTTGGCAGAACAAATCCATCTGGAGGCAGCCAAAAAAAATATTGTAGTCCCCATCCTATTAGAAGTTAATGTTGCAGAGGAAGACAGTAAATTCGGACTACGCATGGAAGAAGTATTACCATTTGTACAAGAAGTTTCAAAATTAAAGAATATTCAGACAAAAGGATTGATGACCATTGCTCCTTTTACCCAACATCCAGAAGAGAATCGTAGATATTTCAAGGAATTACGTAAATTATATGTTGACATAAAATCAAAAAACATTGATAATGTCATTATGGAAGAACTATCCATGGGTATGACCGGAGATTATGAAGTGGCCATCGAAGAAGGAGCCACTTTAGTTCGGGTGGGCACCGGAATTTTTGGTGAAAGAGAATATACAATATAAAAAATAATCTCAAATATAGTAATGATTAAGATAGGAGTTTTTTATGGCAAACAAGATTTTTTCCAACCTCTTAGGGTATCTCAAACTCAATGACGATGAGGATGATGAATATACATCGGATTTCCTGGATGAAAAACCCAGGGAAAGAACTGCCATCCGCAGTACGATAGCTTCGGAGCCTTATATGAATGACGCCAAGCGCTTTACTAAAACAGAACGGGTGATAAAACGCGAGGATGATCCAGTTATCGTAAACAAGGAACAACGCCCAATTCGAATGGAACGTACCACAACCAATAAGGTTGTTCCGATTCGTACCACACCAAAAGGATTTGAAGTTTGTGTTTTTAAACCTAACACATTTGAAGATTCTCAGGATATTTGTGATATGCTGCTAAGTGGAAGAGCTGCCATCGTAAATCTGGAAGGCTTTGACCCCGAGGATGCGCAGCGGGTAATGGACTTTATTTCCGGTAGTGTTTATGCAATTAATGGGAAGTTACACCAGATATCCCGTTATATTTTTATTTTTTCACCAGATACCGTTGACATTTCAGGAGATTTTTTGGAACTTATGGAAGGTGGGTTTGATGTACCCACTCTTAACAAGGAATTTTAACATATGACTTACTTGATTTTTCACTCTTTGTATATTTTGTTTTTCATAATAGAACTCGCTTTGTACATGTACATTTTTTTGTCCTGGCTTCCCAATACCGAAAGTATGCGTAATCTCATGTTTCGTTTTTTAGAACCCATTTTTATCCCGCTCCGTGCCTGTTTACACCGTTCCGTATTTAGCAGCAGTGTAACGGACCTGACCCCCTTAGTGGCATTAATTTTTATATCCTTTATGCGGGCATTATTCAACAGTTTAAGTATGTAAGGACAAGAACCCATGATTCAAGAAAAAGAAGATGAAATATTTTGTAAAAGAATAGCTGAATTATCCCACCAGTCCTATACTCGTGGGATTTGTGTATATTCCTGGTTTTTAAATTTAAATGAATTCAATTTGTTTTTAAGAACAATCCATAATCTTTCCCATGCCACCTATCAGTTTTGGGGTGGATATCAGGAAGCAGAAAGAAGAGTTATCTGTTTTTATGACGATGACTCTTTTCATCATGTTAACTTCCCAATTTCCTGTATACAAATAAAACCAGCACATTTGAAATTCAGCGATGCATTAAATCACAGGGATTATCTGGGAGCAATTCTCAATCTGGGCATTGACCGTAGTAAAATTGGAGATATTCTGATCGAGGAAACGGGAGCTTATGTATTTGTAATTACAGATATAGCACCTTTTATCCTGGACCAGCTTACTAAAATAAAGCATACCAATGTAACACTGGCATTGGTGAATGGGGATGAGCTTCAAATTCATCCCAAAACACAGGAGGTTTTTGGAACCATTTCTTCCATACGCCTGGATTCTGTTTTATCAGTTGCATTCAATAGTTCTCGCAGTAGTTTGACTGGTCTTATTGCTGGCGGAAAAGTATTTGTAAATGGACGTTTAATTGAGTCCAATCATTATGTACCTAAAGAAGGGGATATAATCTCCGTGCGTGGTCACGGAAAGTTTGTATTTCGATCTATTTTGGATAAAACTAAGAAGGATCGATTTAAAGTTTTGATTGAAAAGTACATTTAGAGGAGGATATCATATGTTAACACCAGTTGAAATGCAGGGAAGAGAATTAAAGGCGGGAAGAGGTTATAAGAAAAATGAAACGGATGATTTCTTAGCGGAAGTATTTCGGGATTATGAAACACTATACAAAGAAAATCTGGAATTTAAGGATAAGCTAAGTGTGTTAAGTGAGGGACTGCAATATTATAAGGATTTAGAGAAGACATTGCAAAAAACCCTGGTGGTTGCCGAAAAAGCAGCCGAAGAGACCATACAAGTCTCCCAGCAAAAGGCTGAGGCTATGATTGAAAAGGCCACGATGACTGCGCAGGAAATCATCAACAATGCCAATCGGCAAAGAGATGCTATTTTGCAGCAGACCAACAATATTCAAATGCAATATGAGGCATATATGATTCAATGTCGTCAAAATGCACTGGCTCAGGTTGAGTTATTGGATTGTCAGAGTGCCAAATTAAAGCCGGCATTTGACCCTGTATCAATTGTCAAAGCAAATCAGGAACTGCTTGAAGAAACCCCGACTTCCAGAGCTGACCATATTTCATCCAAAGCAGAAAATTTAACAAGGGAGCAAATTCCAACGAAGGAAGAGGCTCCAAAAACAGAAGCTTCTCTTGCGAAAGAGGTTTCTCTTCGGGATAAAAAAACAGACCAATCATCAGATGAAAATCTAGATGATGATTTATTTGAGTTTTTATCTTTTACCGAACAGGAAAAATAATATTTCATTCAATTGAGATAACTTTAGCTGCGCTAAGAGTAGCGCAGGAATGAGGAGATAGATGAGTAAATTAATTCAAGTTCACGGTCCTCTCCAGGCTTCTAGCCAGATTTTTCCGGAGCAAACCGTACCGATTTATAAAATATTTATTGAAAACAATTATTATGGTTTACACCAAATCCTACGTCAGTTGAATATCAGTAATGGGAAAATCCTCATTGTAACCGATACCAATGTAAAAGACCACTATCTGACGCCCGTCAGCAAAATTGCCGCAGAATATGCTTCAGTCGTGGAATCCATTGTTATTCCAGCAGGAGAAGAGTATAAGACCCTTTCTACGATTGAAACGATATATGAAAAATTGATTCAATGTCATTTTGACCGTAATGATGTACTTTTTGCTTTGGGCGGCGGCGTGATTGGTGATATGACTGGCTACGCAGCAGCAACTTATCTTCGGGGAATTCGATTCATCCAATTGCCCACCACTTTGCTTTCCATG
>JAVBLX010000022.1:0-38223 GCA_031553075.1 Acetivibrio sp. | reverse complement strand
AACATTACATATCTAATTCAAATCAAAAAGATTCAACTCCCACAGACACAGAAAAATTTACGCCCTCTGATATTCTGCCAGGTATTATCACTTTCAAACCATATCAAAATACGGATATGTCCTGGCTTGGCAGTATGGGGATTCCGCTGCTTGATAATCCTTATTTTACAGTGTTTCTTAATCTGATTATACTTGTGGTAGTTATCATTGCATATATATGCATTTATAAAACTACCGGAAAATGTGTAGTTCTTACACAATTTATTTTTATTTTTTTATTGGCTGGTATATTATGCAGTACTATTGACCGAGTTTTTTGGGGAGGCTCAATTGATTTTATTCGGCTTGACGGATTTTTTATTTTTGATATAAAAGATTGTTATTTGACAACGTTTGAAATTTTATTTATTTTCGGCTTTTGTAAGTATTATAAAGAATGGAATAAAATTAGTTTGAAAAATCTGATAAATAGCTTGAAAAGTGATGTGAAGAGGTGAAAGGACCGTAATAGGGTGTTACTATCCGTCTGAATTAAGAGCTGGTTAAATGATACAGAAAATTTAAACGGAAAGACGAATCAGAATTTTGTGGAGGTATTTTAGTGGAAATTAGAGATTTTCTTGATTTTTTGAATGTGGCAGAAAAGCTAAAATGTAATACGAGACATTCCTATACATCATCCGGGCGTCATGAGAGTGTTGCAGAGCATAGTTGGAGATTGGCATTAATGGCGTTTCTTGTAAAAGATGAATTTCCAGATATAAATATTGATAAGGTAATTCAGATGTGCTTATTCCATGATATGGGAGAAGCAATAACAGGAGATATTCCAACTTTTGAAAAAACACAGCAGGACGAAGACGTGGAAAGTAATGCTGTTACAAAGTTGATTGAACGTTTGCCAGAACCTTATAATAATGAATTGAATATTTTGTTTGCGGAAATGAAGGAGCAAAAGACAACAGAAGCCAAGCTATATAAGGCTTTGGATAAGTTAGAAGCTTTGATTCAACATAATGAGGCCGATATTTCCACATGGCTACCATTGGAATATGATTTGCAAATGACTTATGGAACAAAAGAATGTGGCTTTTCAGGATATGTTAATGAACTGCGAAATGTGGTAAGAGAAGACTCTAAGCAAAAAATCAAATTCTTGAAAGAAGAGAAAAACAAATCATAGAATAAAATCGCTGCTTTACGGCCTCCGGCAGACCATCGTGCAGCGATTTTGTTCAATTCTAATTTATAATACATCTTCATCAAAGACATAGAAATCTACTGGAAAAATTAACCAGTAGATTTCAGAACATATTATTTCCATTCCGACTATAAAATACCAAACTCTTTCATACGTGCCTTACGATATTCTTTATCATTGAGACACAAAAAAATCTCATCGGTGCGGTTTTCTTCTGTTAAACGGTTGATAAGATTTGCTAAGTATTCTTCCCCCTTTTCAATGCCCTTTTCAATGCCCTTTTCAATGCCCTTTTCAATGCCCTTTTCGATGCCTTTTTCGATGCCTTTTTCGATGCCTTTTTCGATGCCTTTTTCGATGCCTTTTTCAATGCCCTTTTCGATCCCTTTTTCCAGTCCCCGTTTTTCGGCTTCTTCTTGGGCATAAAGCCACTGTGCGTCATAAGTTGCTCTTGCTTTTTCTAATGCATCCGTCACTTTTTGCTCCTCCTTGCTTAAATTCACATAATTAATTACCGCTTCGGCCTTTTTTATATAGTCAGGCGCATTTTCTGAAACGGTACCCGTAAGAAAATATTCCCGCCAGTAACTCTGGTACTCTGTTTCTACATTCTCTTTCGTCAATTCGAAAAATCCTATTTTTATTAGTTCCTTTTCAAAACTCTTTCTTCTTTTTGGATCGAATAATTGAAATACCCGAAGGGGCAGCTCATCGTCAAAATGATTGTAACCCAAAATATTTAAAGTATATACAGGCTTAAGGGTGGAATAGCGATTGGCTTTACCACTTGCCTTTTCTTTAGCATGTTCTTTATCAGCAAAAATATTAGAATAAAAATTATTATAATTCTGACAATATCGTTCAAATGGATAATACAGTGATCTTTCTTCAAAGAACTTTGTCTGCTTTAATTGCAGCTCTAATGTGATATCCTCTACCCTTAATGAAAGGGAGATATCACGCATTGTTTCCCGCAAAACGGTTACTTCTTCATTTTCAATAATTTCTTTATAATCGTGAATGGAATAAGGGTTATTAATGATAATCTCCTCTGGAACAATCTCAAAAAAGTCTTGGATAAACCCAGCTAAAATATCCTTATTTTCTTCACTTGCTAATACCTTTTTAAATAGTAAATCATTTGTAGCTAACACTTTAACCATATATCTTCTCCTTTATTTTACCTTTTTTTATTATGAAATACAATTATATTTTAGCAAAATAATTTCCTCATATGAGACTCCCCCTTTTTTCTTTTTCACTCTTGGGATTCTTTTTGATAGTTCAAGATTTTTAGAATGTACTGAAATGTACATAATGATATTTATCAGAAATAGACCCGTAGAATTGTAATTTATATAGTAGCATAACAAATTATTTTTGTAAAGATAGTAATTTAAGAGAAGTTGGCAATTATTGTAAGAGCTAATATTGTAGTAGCCCAGAGGAGTGTGATATACTTTGAGTGGATACAAGTTAAAAAGATAAATCAAAAAGTTCAATCAGAATAGAAAGGACGAAAAATGAATGATATCGATAGAATGTCTGAAATTATCGGTCTTGCACAAATACCGGGTAAAATAGAATTTGTTCTAATAGATGTTCATACACCAATGTGGCTATGGAGAAGAAAAGTTTAACATGGAAATTTAAAAATAATATTACTATATATCAGAACTTGTGGAGGAGGACCGTGTGAAAGTATTAGTAATGAATTGTAGTCCAGTCAGAAATGGAGCAACTGCTGAAATAGTTAATATAGTCTTTGATTGTTTGAAAACGAGATATAAGGTCAGAAGCATATGTATTGACGACTTCAATATTGGTTTTTGCCAAGGATGTAGAACTTGTCATAATACTGCAAAATGCGTTCAACATGATGATATTGATAAGATAATTGAACAATATGAATGGGCAGATATTATTATATCCGTATCCCCATCTTATTGGGCAGATATTCCAGGACAATTTAAGGCTTTCATTGACAGGTGTACACCATGGTGCAATACACATGAACCACATGCAACTATAAGTAGTGGAAAGAAGGGATGTTCAATAGCATTAAGAACAGGCCCAAGTATGAAGGAATGTGATCGCATTATTGAAAGTATTGAGCACTTTTATGGACATATGGAAATAGAATGCTGTGATAAATTGGGTTTATGTTCAGTGGAATATAAAGAATCGGTGGAACAAAGAAGAAATGAAATAATGGATTTTTGTAATAGAGTATTTTTGAAAACGAGTATAGACACAATGGCTACAAGGAAATCAGGAGATTAAAATCTTGGGGATAGAGAGCTTTTGGAATAAAAGCTATTTCTTGGAAGGAGAAGGAATGAAAACAGGAGCCAAACAAACACAGTTGTGGCTCTAAAAATAGCAGAAATTAATTTGGAGGAAATAGAAAATGGTAGGAAAATACGAAGTGGTTACCTTGTGTGGTAGCACCCGTTTTAAAGATGATTTTATAAAAGTGCAAAAAGCATTAACACTGAAAGGTAAGATAGTGATTTCAGTAGGATTATTTGGACATACAGGTGATGTAATAACAGATGACCAGAAACGAATGCTTGATGATATGCACAAGAGGAAAATTGACATGGCGGATGCTATTTTTGTAATTAACAAGGGTGGATATATCGGAAAAAGTACAAAGTCAGAAATTGAGTATGCTAAAAGTACAGGTAAAACGATTGCATATTTGGAGAGTTGCGAAGACTCTGATGACGATTTTCTTAGTTAGTTGATTTCCAATCTGAGCGGGGATAAGATTATGGCAAAGTTAGAAATAACTAATATGGTAATGGTGCAAAATTTGAATACAGGTGAGGTTGTGGTGCAGAACCGTATTAAAAGCTGGCGTGGCATATCTTTTCCGGGTGGACATGCAGAGAATGGCGAAGCTATTTATGATAGCTCGATTCGTGAAATAAAAGAAGAGACAGGTCTTGACATCTGGAACCTGAAACCTTGTGGATTTGTTTATTGGTTCAACAATCAAACCGAGGATAAGTATTTTACCTATTTCTACAAAACGACTGACTATTCCGGTGAAATTCTAAGCGAGACAGAGGAAGGTGAGGTTTTTTGGACAAGCCTTGATAAACTTGAAGGAATGAAGCTTGCTCCGAATTTCAAGGAATATTTGCCAATCTTCTTTAAAGACACATATACCGAGGCTTATTGTGATTGGAACGATGACATGAAACCCGATATGTCAAAGGAAAATCCATGGGGGATTATTTTTAGGTGAGTTGGATTTTATTTGTAAAAAGCATGACCGCTGAAGGGGGATGATGCGGCGCTGGAATATCAGGGGCGAAATAAATGATCTTTGCCTTACACATGAAAAAGTAAAATAAAGTGAATGAAAACATTGGAAGGGGATGGAGAATGTATATGAGAGAGGGCAACAAATTATATGTCAGAATTGATTACAAGATTGGGGAGAAAGACCTCTCTGATCAGGATTTTCAAGACCACTTAGCTTATGTTAAGAACGTTGCAGGAGAAAGATATCTCATGGGAGGTGGATTTTCAAATATTGATGGAGGGATGATTCTTTTTGACGCTGGAAATTTCGTTGAAGCACAGAAAATTGCTCAAAACGACCCAATTATTGTAAGGGGACTTTATCGATGCGAAATTTTCGAATGGGAATTGGTCGTTTTATCACAAAGTATTGGAGAACAATTATAACAATAACATAGCAGTACTAAGCAAAAAATGTCATGAAGCCTTTCATTGTTCGTTTTATACTAGAAAAAGACAGGAGGGAAGTGAATGGATACGATAAATTGCATTCAGAAAGCGATTGATTTTATTGAAGATAACATTTATGATGAACTCAATTCAGAAGTTATTGCCAGTCAGGCGTATATGTCCAGTTACTATTTTCAAAAAGTTTTTTCAATTGTGTGTAACTTAACCCTTGGTGAATATATACGAAATCGTCGGTTAACACTTGCTGGAAATGATATTAAGTCGTCAGATGCGAAGATTATTGACATTGCTTTCAAATATGGTTACGAATCACCCGAGAGTTTTTCACGTGCATTTACTCGTTTTCATGGTGTAGCTCCAATGATGGCGCGCAGTCAGATGGAGAAAATCAATTCATTTGCCAAAATATCTGTCCAATCTATTTTAGGAGGAAAACACGCAATGCATGATTTGAAGCAAAGAGGATATACCGTAAAAGAAAATGGTCCAGTCTATTACACGAAAGACATGGACAAAACAGTAAAGTGGTTTGAAGATGTTTTAGGTTGGTATGCGAATATTGATGCAAGAAATGAAAGTGGCACTGGAACATATGGGTGTGCAACACCAATACCTGGCGAGTTGATCAATATGAAGATTGCAACGTTTAATGGCATTCATTTGTTTTTTGGTGAACCTTCAAAACAAACCGTAGCGTTTATGCAAGTGGAGGGCGTGAACGAGCTTTTCAATTTTGTAAGAGCTAACGGATGGGACCAAATAACGGAGGTTGTGAAGCATCATTGGGGTGGTAAAGAATGTGATGTTACAACCGTTGACGGGAGCGTAATGCGATTTTTTGAGTTAGATTAATGCCAATATTGCCAAGACAGACCTCTGGCCTTTGGAATGTTCCTAATAATGCTGCTGACATTCATTTATTTGATTTGTCGCCTGCATAACAAAATCCTTCCCTGTACTTTGACCAGTCGGGAAGGCTTTTGCTTTTAATATCCAATCGGTCAACCACTCTGTGGCGATTGCCTCTTATAATCATATTATCAAGCTTTTGTAATATTGCAATCTTTAAATTGTTAAGGGGGAGCAGCATTGAAAAACATAATTCATATATATGGAGCATCAGGCTCAGGAACGACAACATTAGGTAAGAAGATATGTGAAGAATTAGGTTATAAATTTATGGATACAGATGACTACTTTTGGCTGCCAACCAATCCTCCATACATTACAAAAAGAAGCATTGACGAAAGAATAGCGTTGATAAATCATGATATTTCATATGCAGATAATGTCGTGCTTTCTGGTTCACTTGTGGATTGGGGAGATGGTTTGATTCCGCTATTTACCCTGGCAATTAGATTGGAAACCGATACGGATATTCGAATTATCAGGCTGGAGAGAAGAGAACGAGACCAATTTGGTGATCGAATTGATTTAAATGGAGATATGTATCAAAATCATAAAGACTTTATAGAATGGGCAAAAGCATATGATACAGGAGATATAGAGATTCGGAGTAAAGCAAAGCATGATGATTGGCAGAAACTCTTACAATGTGATCAAATAGTATTAAATGGTGCAGAGGATTTAAATGAAAACTTTAGAAAAGTTAAAAATAAGTTGGATAGCGATTGTAAGGAGTAGTCATGACTGAATATACGAAACAAGAAGCAAGAAGAATGCTGGTACATTATCATAATTTAGATGGTAATGAAAACTTACAGCAAGTAGATGGCGTTAGAAGGATTATGAATAAAATAGGAAGTATCCAATACGACCCACTGAATGTAGTTGGCCGTAATGCGGATCTGGTATTACAGGCTAGAGTACATGAGTACAAGCCAGAACATCTTTCGTATCTATTATATGAAGAGCATTGCCTAACAGATGGCTTCGACAAGGAAATGTGTATTTACAATACAAAAGATTTTGAAAAGTTTGCAAAAATCAGAGAGGCACAGGAGCAGTCTATAATTAGGGTGTTGAATTATCGGGGGCAACTGGAGGCTTTAGACATTCTGGATGAGGTAAGAGCATTTGTATCAGAAAACGGTCAGACTGGGACAAAGGATATTTCCATAGGAGAAGTGCGAGAGAGCCGCTGGGGACATAAAAAGCTTTCCAGCGCCGCCTTGGATTATCTATACAACAAGGGAGAAATATGTGTATCAAATAAAAAGGGAACACAAAAGTATTTTGACCTGACAGAAAGGGTAATTCCATCGGAATATATTAAGAATTTTAATTTTATGACGATTAATGATTTTCTTGACTGGTATATTAAGAGGCGAATATCCACGGTAGGAATGTTATGGGACAAAAGAGGCGGTGCTTGGCAAGGACACTATCTTGGCGACAATGACTTGCGTAAAGATACGCTTAACCGCTTAGCGGAAAGGGGTCATATTGGCATCAATAGAATCGAGGGAATAGAAAATATATTTTATACATGTGAAGATTTCCATGTAAGATCGGAAAGTGAGAGAAAGAAGGATTATGCACGGTTTGTGGCACCGCTTGATAATATTATGTGGGACAGGACGATGCTGGAAAAGATATTTGACTTTTTTTATAGCTGGGAAGTATATATTCCGGTGAATAAACGAAAATATGGTTATTATGTTATTCCGGTATTATATAATGACCAGTTTGTTGCAAGATTTGAACCCCTGCCTTTAAAGGAAAAGAATTGCTTTGCAATAAAAAGCTGGTGGTGGGAGACTGGGGTAAAACCAGATGATAACATGATTAGTGTAATTCTGCAAGAAATGGAGCGCTTTTCCGGGTTTCTTGGAACAGACAATTTTACTCAAAATAGCGAAATTATCAGAGGAAAAGGGAAGGCTTAAGTATTCCTCGGCCATAACCTGGGCTTATTCACTTGTAATCGCCGGATGGGAGGGAGTTGTTTGTAGAAAGCTATCAATGTCGTCGTAACGGATATCAATACCGGAGCCGCTTTCCCAAATGCCTTCCAAGCTCATACTGTCAGGCTTACTATTTGATTTCGAGCGGACAATGAGCCGATAACCACCCTCCACGCTATAGACCATAATATGATAACCAGTGTCGGAACTTGCGTCAGCCCCCCTAAAGCCTTGCAAATCCTCGAACATCAAATCGCCGCCCTTTGCTGTAGTATTCGCAAATCGTCCAGCGTAATCATTGAGTTCATAGAGAGTGTTTTATCCTTCATAACAATCGCGTAAACCGTGTTTACCTGTGCCGGATAGCTTTCTGCAATCATGCCGTCATAATATACAATGACCTCATCACCTGCAAGCCATGTCGATACGCTGTCCTTGAGCTTAATATCAAGAGAAACATAAATCAAGTCGCTGCTTCGGCGTACATCCTCGTTCTCATTGACATGGACGAGAATAGCGTTTTCGGTTACCTCGGTCACAACTCCCGCAAAGTGTGGTTCCTTGTGAACATTATCCATAGTCATAGGGAATAAATCACCGCCACGGCTCATCAAAAGGCCTATACTCAGCACTGTGACCAATACCGCTGCAATAACCAAAAGCAACCGTAATGGTTTTTTAAAGTTCAAAATATTTTGAAATGCTCGATTCATTCAAATAGCCCCCCTTCCTGTTCATCTATCAACGGCTGGAATTCTGTAGTCTGTTCTGCTGTCAGCCTGCGACTACTTGTAAACGAAGCAACAAACCTGCCAGCGTGGCTTAGGCGTTAGTCAATTTGAATACTGGTTTCATATTAAGACTCTCTAAAAGACGAAATAGATTAGACCTAATATGAGCCTAATCCAACTTGGCTTTTTTGTCAAGAAATACAAATGTCCGCCAGGGCTTATAGGAGTTCTGACTGATATGAAATTGAAAAAAATAGTTTCATAAAAATTTTAAAATATATCTTGTAACTTTCTCCCCAATGGATTAGAGTAAGTATAGTGCAAGAGTTTAAGCTCTTGCTAAAATTTTGCATACAGCGCTAAGATTTTGTTAAGATTGTCACAAAGGAGAAAAACGATGGTAATGGAAGTTATATTAGGTCTAATTGGAGGCTTGGGCCTGTTTTTATATGGAATGAAGTTGATGGGAGATGGACTCCAGAAGGTTGCAGGGGCAAGATTGCGTAGCATTTTGGAGGGACTTACAAAGAACCGCTTCATTGGTCTGCTGGTTGGACTTGGGTTTACATCGGCGATTCAATCCTCCAGTGCCGCTACGGTGCTGGTGGTAAGCTTTGTTGATGCCGGGCTGATGAAGCTGACTCAGGCGGCAGGGGTGATTTTAGGTGCCAATATTGGTACCACAGTTACTGGTCTTTTGATTTCCTTAAATTTATCTGCGATTGCACCACTATTTGTTATGGGTGGTGTGGTTATGGTGATGTTTGTCAAAAATACATCTCTTCGCAAAACAGGGGAGGTTGTGCTTGGCTTTGGTATCTTGTTTCTGGGAATGAGTACCATGAGCTCTTCTATTTCAGTTGTAAAGGATACTCCATTTGTGTTAGATATGATGGCGTCCCTGACCAGTCCTTTTATGGGAATTTTAGTAGGCTTTTTGGTGACTGCAGTAATGCAGAGCTCATCAGCGACCGTTGGTATTGTAATTGTGCTGGCATCCCAGGGATTACTACCACTGGAAATCTGCTTTTATTTAATCATGGGGTGTAACATTGGCTCTTGTGTGTCAGCATTACTTGCCAGTCTTAGCGGCGGGAAAATGGCAAAGCGTGCAGCCTGGATACATTTCCTGATTAACGTTTTTGGCACCGCAGCACTGGTAACTATCTTGGCCTTTGGCAGAGAGCAGATTGCGCATTTAATTTATTCTATGACAGCGGGAGTAGCCGATGAGGCCACTCGTCTTGGAAGAAATGTGGCGTATTCCCATACATTATTTAAAATCACCCAGGTTATCTTGATGTATCCATTTAGCAACTTTATTGTAAAACTTACCTATTTTATCGTTCCGGGTGAGGAAGAACAGGTAGATGAAAAGCATTTGAAATATATCGGTGAGCATTCCGTGTATTCTCCAACTGCAGCAGTACCACAGGCAATCTGTGAGATTCAGCGGATGGCGAATCTGGCTTTTGAAAATTTAAATAATGCGATGGAAGCATTGCTGACCCAAAATGAAGAGATGCTGTCAAAGATATATGAAAGAGAGAAGGTAATTGATTATATGAATACAGAGATTATTAATTATCTGTTGAGAATCAATCAATTATCTCTGCCGGTAGCGGATCGGGTAGTAATTGGTGGTTTATTTCATGTAGTTAGCGACATTGAGCGAATTGGTGATCACGCTGAAAATGTAGCTGATTATACCAGGACAATGCTTGAACAGAAGCTGAATTTCAGCCAAACGGCAGTTGACGAAGTGAAGGAGCTGTATCGGGGAGTGAAGGAACTGCTGGACTATTCATTAGAAATGTTTACCAAGCGAAGCGAAGAGCATTTGGAGAAAATTATTAAACTGGAAAACCTTACCGATGAGTTGGAAAGGAAGTTACAGAGAGCTCATATTGAGCGCTTAACA
Source organism: Acetivibrio sp. (assembly GCA_031553075.1). Classification (GTDB taxonomy): domain Bacteria; phylum Bacillota; class Clostridia; order Lachnospirales; family Lachnospiraceae; genus DIGJ01. Next base: position 27,777 of record JAVBLX010000022.1, on the reverse strand, counting down.
AATAATGAATGCAATGCTTATGCCGGAACCTTGTTTTCCGATTTATGTTCTAATCTGGAGCGTGTGGCTGATCATGGAACAAATATTGCATTTTCCATCTTGGAAAATGATCCGGAACCAGATAAGATTCCGAATATTTAGTTATGAAATTGCGGTGTAATTGAAAGGATAAAAAACAGTGTGACTAGTACAGCTGTTTTTTATCCTTTTTTTCAAATACGAAACCAATTTTTAAGTTTCGTAATATCCCGATTTATAACAAGTTCCTTTGGGAAACTACTTTCTTCCAAAAAAGCCAGGCATAATTCTACGTTTCCGACCTGATTTACACCGTGGCTGTCGCTTGATAAAAGAATTGGCAGATGATAGCTTCGGCAAAATTGAAGTAGAGAAATTAAATTTTTTCTTGTATTTCCCCGATAGTTGTCTGGCCCCAGGGATACGTTATTTATTTCAGGTAAAACATGGTATTCTCGGGCTGCCATCACTAATTGTTCATAATCAACAGGATACCTCTCATCATCACAATGTCCAATTATTCTAACACCAGGAAGTTTCATGGCCTGGATGTATGCATTTGTATTTTCTTCAACTGTTCCCGGCTTTAAATTGGCTGTATGCATGGAAATAATACCATAATCCAATGTGGCTAAAATACTTTTATCCAAGTCAACATGTCCTTTATAATCCAAAATATTTAATTCGACACCATACCACAGCTCCACTCCAAAGCGTTCTCTGGGTGCAAGCTTCAGGCTGCGAAAATAAGAGGGAGTGCCGGAGCCAACGGTGGCGGGACCATGGTCAGAGATTCCTAATAGCTTAAGCCCATTATTTGATGCCGCTTTCGCCATATGGGTTATTGTATTTGCAGAACCATGCCCGCTGGATATGGAATGGGTGTGAATGTCAGCTTCAATCAAAGCAACACCTCCTAGTGATGGTTTTTCTTTAGTATGACTACTTACAAACCAGTTGTCAAGAGAAAACAATAAAACAAAACAAACAAAATACAAAAAACCAATAAAAACAACAAAACTAATGACTGTTTTATTGACATTCGTATAAGAATGACGTATAATCAAAAATTAGAGAAGCAGACGACATTGATTAGAAAAATATACATTAATTAGAAAAATATACATTAATTAGAAAAGTAAGCATTAATTAGAAAAGTAACATTAATTAGAAAAGTAACATTGATTAGAAAAGTAACATTGATTAAAAAAGTAAGAATTAATCAGTGAAGGAAGCGTTAATTAGAAAGGAAGTGTCGGAATGAAACCAGAGTATAAGGGGGCAATTGAAAAATCCCAACGAATTAACAGATTAGTGGAAAATCTATATGCTAAAATGCCAGAAATTGAATCGGCGCGGGCAATTCTTCTAACGGAGTCCTATAAAGCAACCGAAAGAGAACCGATGATACTTCGTCGGGCCAAAGCATTTGCACATATTTTAAAAAACATACCCATCATTATAAGAGATGATGAATTGATAGTAGGCAGCAGCACCCTTGCACCAAGAGGATGCCAAACCTTTCCGGAGTACTCTTTTGAGTGGCTGGAAGCAGAGTTTGATACGGTAGAGAAAAGAGCTGCCGACCCATTCTATATTGGGGAAAAAACGAAAAAAGAACTTTCTGAAGTACATAGATATTGGAAGGGCAAGACCACCAGTGAGCTGGCAACCTCTTATATGGCACCAGAAGCATCGAGAGCCATGGAGCACAATGTATTTACTCCTGGTAATTATTTTTACAATGGTGTAGGGCATGTTACCGTTCAATATGACAAAGTCATAGCAAGCGGCTATGAAGGAATTATCATGGAAGCAAAAGGGGAGCTGGAAAAGTGCGCCCCGGGAGATGGGGATTATGCAAAGCGTTCCCGTTTTCTTCAGGCCGTGATAATAAGCTGTGAAGCCGTAATCTTATACGCAAACCGATATGCTGAGTTGGCAGAGAGAATGGCGGGAAGCACCAGTGATACCCAGCGGAAACAGGAATTACACCAGATTGCTAAAAATTGCCGACGGGTTCCGGCTCGCGGAGCAGAAAGCTTTTATGAAGCCTGTCAGAGCTTTTGGTTTGTACAGCAGTTGATTCAGTTGGAGGGCAGTGGGCACTCTATTTCACCAGGACGCTTTGACCAGTATATGTATCCTTATTATAAAGCAGATATGGATTCTGGAAAGCTGACAAAGGAAAGGGCGCAGGAATTGATTGATTGCATCTGGGTAAAGCTTAATGATCTGAACAAATGTCGCGATGCTGTAAGCGCAGTAGGATTTGCTGGATACAGTCTGTTCCAGAATCTGATTGTAGGCGGACAGACAAAAGACGGACTGGATGCCACCAATGAATTGTCTTATCACTGTATAGAGGCTTCCGGACATGTATTTCTGCCACAGCCCTCTCTATCAATCCGGGTGTGGAATGGAACCCCTTATGAATTAATGGTAAAAGCAGGAGAGCTTACCAGAACGGGAATCGGGCTGCCTGCATATTACAACGATGAAGTAATAATTCCTTCTCTTTTGAATCGTGGTCTGACGCTGGAGGATGCCAGAGACTATAATATCATCGGCTGTGTAGAGCCTCAGAAAGCCGGGAAAACCGATGGCTGGCATGATGCAGCATTTTTCAATATGTGTCGTCCGCTGGAATTTGTCTTCTCCAATGGAATCGACAAAGGAGAACTGGCCAGTATTCAGACAGGTGAAGTAGAGGAAATGAAAACCTTTGATGATTTCTACAAGGCATATAAAAAACAGATGGACTACAATATCTCTCTCTTGGTTAATGCGGATAATGCAATTGACGTGGCTCATTCTGAACGCTGTCCTCTTCCGTTCTTATCCTGTATGGTGGAAGATTGTATAAAACGGGGCAAGTCGGTGCAGGAAGGTGGAGCCGTATATAATTTTACCGGACCCCAGGGATTTGGTGTTGCTAATATGGCAGATTCCTTATATACCATTAAGAAGCTGGTATTTGATGAGAAAAAGCTCACTCTGGCTGAGTTCAAGCAGGCATTAGCAATGAACTATGGAAAGGGCTTTGATGCAGACGCTGCCGGAGACATGGCAGTAGAAGTAATTAAAGAGCTTAAAAAGAGTGGAAAGCATGTAACGGAGGAAGAGATTGTGAGAATCGTTCACGGCATTATGAACATGGAAGTGCCCAAAGAAGAACGAGAGTTTTATGATCACTTGCTTGAAATGATAGAAGAAGTACCTAAGTATGGAAATGACGTTATAGAGGTAGATAACTTTGCCAGGGATGTGGCCTATACCTATACCAGACCATTGGAGAACTATAAAAACCCAAGAGGTGGTATTTTCCAAGCTGGTTTATATCCGGTTTCAGCCAATGTACCTTTGGGTGCTCAGACTGGTGCAACACCAGATGGACGACTCGCCCACACTCCGGTAGCAGATGGCGTATCTCCTTCCGCCGGGAAGGATGTTTGCGGACCAACCGCAGCGGCTAATTCTGTATCCAGACTGGACCATGGAATTGCTTCCAACGGTACTTTATTTAATCAGAAATTCCACCCTTCTGCACTTAGCGGAGAAAAAGGTCTGGACAACTTTATTGCGCTGATACGGACCTTCTTTGACCAGAAGGGAAGTCATATGCAGTTTAACGTAGTCGATCGCCAAACCTTGCTGGATGCTCAAAAGAATCCAGAACAATACAAGCACTTGGTGGTCAGAGTTGCCGGTTATAGTGCGTTATTTACTACATTATCCAAATCACTTCAGGATGATATTATTCATCGCACGGAGCAGGGATTTTAGTTTCTAACATGGACGGATTCTTCCTTGCATGATAGCAGAAAATATGAACGGCTATGTGCTCAGGGAATCCGGATTGCATTATGTATAGGAAGGGGTTCCCCAAGTGCTGTGGTTTCGGTTTCGGTATGGCAGGAAGCATATAAAAAAGAAAGTGGATTAAATGATAAGAAGGAAGGTGCAAAGGTGGATTACCTTCAAACTAAGGGAAGAATTTTTGACATTCAAAGATACAGCATCCATGATGGAGAGGGAATACGAACCATTGTGTTTTTAAAAGGCTGTGTGCTCCGCTGCAAATGGTGTTGTAATCCGGAATCTCAGGAATATGACATACAAACGATGATGGTGCAGGGAAAAGCCAAAACCATTGGAAAAGACGTTACGGTAGCTGAAGTGATGGAAACGGTGAAGAAAGACCGGAACTATTATCGACGTTCCAATGGAGGAATGACCCTTTCTGGCGGAGAATGTTTATGCCAGCCGGAATTTGCCAGAGATTTACTAATAGCGGCAAAGGCAAGCTCGATACATACGGCGATTGAAAGTATGGGGTGCGTAGATTACAAAATAATCGAAAGTATTCTTCCATATCTGGATCATTATCTAATGGATATAAAACATATAAATGGTGAAAAGCACAAGGCATTTACTGGGAAGTCCAATGAATTAATGCTGGATAATGCAAGAAAGATTGCGGCGTCGGGAAAATCAAAGCTGAGTATCCGGGTACCAGTGATTCCTACCTTTAACGATACGGTAGAAGAGATGAAAGCAATTGGCCGATTTGCGAACGAACTTCCAGGAGTAGAAGAAATATATCTTCTGCCTTATCACCGACTGGGACAGGATAAGTATGACGGGTTAGGTCGAGAATATCAGATGAAGGATATGTTACCTCCTGCCACAGAGCATATGGAATTATTGAAACAGACCATAGAGAAAAATACTGACCTTCGATGTCAGATTGGAGGATAAACATGGGTTATGCAGATTGTTTAAATGATGGACAGAAACAAAGAATTGTCCAGGAGCTGGTTCCGGGAAGACAGATTACACTGGCACATCTTATTGCCAATCCGGATGCAGTTTTATATGAAAAATTGGGACTGGATCCCAAAGGTGACTATAAGCGGTCAGCGATCGGAGTACTGACTGTGAGTCCGGCAGAGACCGCTATTATTTTTGCTGATATTGCTATGAAGGCATCTGGAATCCAGTTAGAATTTGTGGACCGTTTCAGTGGTTCCCTGATTGTATCCGGTACGGTGTCCGAAGTGGAAGCATCCATGGAGGCAATTACGGAATACGGATATGAAGAACTGGGATATGCGGTGTGCAAGATAACAAGATCATAAAGGGTGTCGTCATGAAGAAGATTATTTTAATGGGGCGCAGTGAAAGTGGGAAGACAACTTTAACCCAGGCTTTACGCGGAGAAAGTGTCCATTACCATAAAACCCAGTACATCAATCACTATGATGTGGTAATAGATACACCGGGAGAATATGCTCAAACGCATCATTTAGGATATGCATTAGCTCTTTATGCCTATGAAGCCGATGCAGTGGGATTGCTGATTGCGGCAAATGAACCATATTCTTTGTTTCCGCCCAATATTACCTGTATGGTAAACCGGGAAGTAATAGGGATTATCACCAAAGTGGATGAACCAGGAGGAAATGTGGAACGGGCAAAGCGGTGGCTTAAGCTGGCAGGATGTAAGAAAATCTTTTGCGTGAATGGACGGAATCAAGAAGGTGTAGAGGAAATTTTGGAATATTTAAATAGGTAGGCTTTGATAAGGTGCAAAGAGCCGATAATTTCATAGAAATTATCGGCTCTTTTTTCGTTATGGGCTGTTTGATTTGGGAATCTGCAGATAATCAATCAGAGCCGTTTCCAAAAGGCGGGAATAGAGGGGGCAGGTATTTCTTCATTGTCACATTCCAAACCGCACACACGAAGGCTTGCCGCCTCTGTTGCCATACGTTGAGCCTCATCCAAATCCTTGCCATAGCTGAAACAGCCTGGCAAATCGGGAGTTTAATTCTTTACTTGAAAAGTTTCACAACAAAAACCAACAAAACGAGCAGCAAAAACCAAACAAAACAACACAAAAATATTGACATTGTCTTATGATAGTGCTATAGTAATATCAGAAACCAAACAAAACAACACTAAAAACAAACAAAAAACAGATTTGAATCATTAGGAGGAAAATTTATTATGTTGAACGAGTACGAAATCAAAAAACAGATTTGTGACATTGGAAAGAGAATTTATGACAGAAACATGGTTGCAGCAAACGACGGCAACATTTCTGTAAAGTTAAACGACAACGAATTCCTTTGCACTCCAACTGGAGTATCCAAAGGCTTTATGACCCCAGAATACATATGTAAAGTAGATGCAAAAGGGAACGTAATCCAGGCAAACAAAGGCTTCAAACCATCTTCTGAGATCAAAATGCACATGCGTGTATATGAAAAAAGACCAGATGTAGGAGCGGTTGTTCATGCCCATCCTACCTTTGCAACCAGCTTTGCAATCGCAGGTATTCCATTAACCCAGCCAATTATGCCAGAAGCTGTTATCGCACTTGGCTGTGTGCCAATCGCAGAGTATGGTACCCCATCTACCATGGAAATTCCAGATAATGTAGAAAAATACTTACCATACTATGATGCTGTTTTATTAGAAAGCCACGGAGCACTAACTTGGAGTGTTGACTTATTAGCAGCATATCACAAAATGGAATCGGTTGAATTCTACGCAGAATTATTATACAAAGCAAAAATGCTTGGCGGACCAAAGGAATTTGATCAGGCAACGATCGAAAAATTATATGAAATCAGAAGACAAATGGGACTTCCAGGAAAGCATCCAGCTGATTTGTGCCAGAACAAAGGCGGCTCAAGCTGTCATAGCTGCGGAAACTGTGGATCTGTAACAGCAACTCCAAAGTCAGCAAGCCCAGAAGTAGTTGCAGAGATTACCAGAAAAGTTATGGAGCAGCTGGGACTGTAAGGTGTGGAAGCCTATGGATGAACAATTGATTATGGAAACGGTGAAAGCCGTTATGAAAGAAGCGAGTCAGCCAAAGGATATGACATTAGCCCTGGCCAAAGCATTGATGGAAAAGGTAGAGACCAAAGCCATTTCCATGGGAATGCGAGTTGTGGTGGCTGTTTCCGATAAGGCAGGGCGACCGGTAGGAGTTCATTCGATGGATGGAGCCTACATAGGAAGCTTTGATGTCGCTTTGAATAAAACCTATACTGCGGTGGCATTTCAAATGTCCACAAGAGAGCTTGGCGAGTTAAGTCAGCCGGGAGCTTCTCTCTACGGCATCCAGCATACCAACGAAGGGAAAGTGGTAATCATCGGAGGCGGCGAGCTTCTGAAGATAGAAGATACCCTGATTGGAGCCATTGGAGTCAGCGGAGGGACAGCAGAACAGGATAGTGAGCTGGCCCTGTATGGTAAGGAAATATGGAAGGAGGTATGGAAGTGCCAGTAAGTGAAAGTATGGTTGAAGGCATCGTACGAGAAGTTGTGGCAAAGATTCAGCTTGCTGAGCCAGTTACAGGACAGCATGGTGTTTTTCGGGATATGGCAGAAGCGGTTGAATCTTCGAAAAAAGCCCAATCCATTGTACGAAACCTGTCTATGGACCAAAGAGAAAAAATCATTTCCAATATTCGTAAGAAAACCCACGAAAATGCCGAAATCATGGCCAGAATGGGTGTAAATGAAACCAGTATGGGAAATGTGGGAGATAAAATTTTGAAGCACCATTTGGTTGCCGATAAAGTGCCGGGAACCGAAGATATTAAAACCGAAGCCTACTCGGGAGACCGGGGACTTACACTGGTGGAAATGGGACCTTTTGGTGTTATTGGAGCCATTACCCCCTGTACCAATCCCAGTGAAACTGTAATCTGTAATGCAATGGGAATGATTGCCGGTGGAAACACCGTGGTATTTAATCCACATCCACAGGCCATTAAGACCTCTAACTTTGCAGTAAATTTAATTAATGAGGCATCTCTGGAAGCAGGCGGTCCGGATAATGTAGCATGTTCCGTGGAAAAACCAACCATGGAATCCAGCAATGTAATGATGAAACATAAAGACATTCATTTGATCGCTGCAACAGGAGGCCCAGGTGTAGTAACGGCTGTACTTTCTTCGGGAAAAAGAGGAATTGGTGCCGGTGCCGGAAATCCACCCGCGCTGGTAGATGAAACTGCCGATATTTCAAAAGCAGCTAAAGACATTGTAAATGGATGTACCTTTGATAACAATCTTCCCTGCATCGCAGAAAAAGAGATTGTCGCAGTGGATTCTATTGCGGATGAATTGATGTATTATCTGACTACAGAAGAAGGATGTTATCTTGCTTCTAAGGAAGAACAGGAAAAACTGACACAGACTGTAATGACAGCAAAAGGCTTAAACCGTAAATGCGTAGGCCGTTCTGCTAAGGCGTTGCTGGAAATGATTGGAGTCAATGCACCAGATAATATCAGATGTATCGTATTTGAAGGGGAAAAAGAGCATCCTCTGATTGCGGAAGAGCTAATGATGCCGATTCTTGGCCTGGTTCGGGCAAAAGATTTTGACGATGCGGTAGAAAAAGCACTTTGGCTGGAACATGGAAACCGCCATTCTGCCCACATTCATTCCAAAAACGTCGATCGGATTACCAAGTACGCAAAGGCAATGGATACAGCAATTTTAGTAAAAAACGGACCATCTTATTCGGCTTTGGGTTTTGGCGGAGAAGGCATTTGTACCTTTACCATTGCCAGTCGGACAGGCGAAGGACTAACCAGCGCAGCTACCTTTACGAAAAAGAGACGTTGCGTTATGTCAGACAGTCTTTGCATTCGATAGATATAGTTCCATAACGATGGAGAATAGATAAGAAAATCATAGAAAGGAAAAGCAAATGGATATTAATTCAGTGGATATAGAACAGATAGTAAGAAAAGTGCTTTCCAATATGGAACAGCCGGGTTCTTCTGCTCCTAAGGCAGCCGGGGCGATTCCAAAGACTTCTAGAGTAGCAATGCTCACCAGTCTGGAAAACTACGAAATCAAGGAATATCCCATTCCAGAATTGGGCGATGACGACATTCTGGTAAAAGTAGAAGGCTGTGGAATCTGTGGAACAGATGCTCATGAATTTAAACGTGACCCATTCGGCCTAATCCCCATTGTCTTAGGACATGAAGGAACCGGAGAAATTGTAAAGATGGGTAAAAACGTAAAGAAAGACAGTGCAGGAAAAGATTTAAAAGTAGGTGACAAAGTTGTATCCTGTATGATCTTCAAAGATAATCCGGACATCACCATGTTTGATCTTAACAAACAAAACGTAGGAGGAGCTGATGTATATGGCCTTCTTCCCGATGATGACATTCACTTAAATGGTTGGTTTGCCGATTACATAGTAATTCGTGGTGGCTCTACCATATTTAACGTAAGTGATTTGGATTTATATTCCAGAATTCTCATTGAACCATGTGCGGTACTCATTCATGCCGTAGAGAGAGCAAAAACAACCGGAATCCTTCGCTTTAACAGCAGAGTAGCGGTTCAGGGATGCGGCCCGATTGGATTAATCTGTATCGCCATCTTAAGAACCATGGGAATCAACAATATTATTGCTATCGATGGAGAACAGAAGAGACTGGATTTTGCCAAAGAATTAGGTGCGACTGATTCCGTTAACTTCAAAGACCATAATGGTATTGAAGCATTGGCAAAAGCAGTGGAAGACAAATTTGACGGACACCTGGCAGACTTTGCATTCCAGTGTACCGGCTCACCAGTAGCTCACTCCAATATTTACAAGTTTATCCGCAATGGTGGAGGACTTTGTGAACTGGGATTCTTTATTAACGGAGGAGATGCAACCATAAATCCTCACTTTGATATTTGTGCAAAGGAAATTACAACAGTAGGTTCCTGGGTTTATACCTTAAGAGATTATGCAACTACCTTTGATTTCTTAAAGAGCGCAAAGAATATCGGACTCCCAATGGAAAAACTGATTACACATACCTATCCATTAGATCAGATTAATGAAGGACACAAAACCAATCTGGCTATGTCTGGATTAAAAATTGCTATCATTAATCAATAAAGTGAGAGAAGATAATATTTCATGAAATGTTGGCGACGACATAATGGGAAGTGTGAAGAGTACGCATTCTTCACACGATGGTAAAAGGTTGAAAGGAGTTTTTCTAAATGGCACAAGCAGTAGGAATTTTAGAAGTGTTTGGTCTGACCTGTGCGTTTATGGCAGCAGATGCTATTTGCAAAGCAGCAGATGTAACACTGGAGAATTTTGATAAGAATAAGCCTGGCAATGCAGATGCTCTTCCAGTTCCCCTTCTGGTAACCATAAAGTTCCGAGGAAGCGTGGGAGCAGTGGAAGCGGCAATGGAAGCCGGAGTAAATATGGCGGAACGGACAACCGGAGTTGTTCAGAAGCATATTATAGCAAATCCTACGCCGGATACAGAAAAAATGTTGACGTTGAACGCGTTTGATAAGAATTAGTAATTTGAAAATAATGCAAAATTCAAAGTCTGTTTCATTTGAATATCATTGAATGTTTGGGTGGATGCAGGAACGTTGAACAAGCGTATTTAAAAGGAACAGATTAGAAATTAGAATTTTAAAGGTTTTTAATCAAGAAATTAATTTAAACAATATAAAACATTTAAACAAAAATAGTTCAATTAATTAGGAGGAAACAAATTATGGCACAGGAAGCATTAGGAATGGTAGAAACAAGAGGACTTACAGCAGCAATTGAAGCAGCAGACGCAATGACAAAGTCAGCAGAAGTAACTTTAGTAGGAACAGAGAAAATCGGTTCTGGATTAGTAACCATCATGGTTCGTGGTGATGTAGGAGCAGTAAAAGCAGCGGTAGAAAGCGGTTCAGAAGCAGCAAGCAGACTGGGTGAGCTGGTAGCAGCACATGTAATCCCAAGACCACACACTGATGTAGAAAAGATTCTTCCAAAGATCTGATAAAGGAGACTGATTCATGGGAAAGTCATATGGCTTTATTGAAATTTCAGGTGTAGTGGCAGCGGTGGATGCCCTGGATATTATGTGCAAGACCGCTGATGTAGAGCTTTCAACCTGGGAAAGAAAGTTAGGGGGACGCCTGGTGACTATAGTGGTAGAAGGAAATGTGGCTGCCGTTACAGAAGCCGTGGAAACGGCTAAGGCAAAAGCAATCAAGAAACCAGTGGCCTCCGGTGTCATTGCGAGTCCCCATGAAGAAATTGTAAGACTGGTAGAATTAAGTGCCAGCCGTTTCAAATAGGAGGAATCAATATGGCAGCAAAAGGTAAAAGCAGCGGTAATGCTGAGAAAACCGAAAAAGCACCAAAGAAAGTAACAAAGGTAAAAACAGAGACCAAGACAGAAGTAACTAAAATAGAAGCAACAAAACCAGAGCAAAATGATCTGGTGGTTTCAGAGCCAAAGAAGGAGGAAAAAAGAATGTCACAGGAAGCATTAGGAATGGTAGAAACAAGAGGTCTTGTTGCCGCAATTGAAGCAGCAGACGCTATGTGTAAAGCAGCCAACGTAGCTTTGGTTGGAACTGAAAAAATCGGTTCTGGATTAGTAACCATTATGGTACGTGGTGACGTAGGAGCTGTAAAATCAGCGGTAGAAGCTGGAGCAAACAGTGCCGGAAAGCTTGGAGAATTAGTGGCAACACATGTAATCCCAAGACCACACACCGATGTGGAAATGATTTTACCAAAAGTAAAATAAGACAGAAAACCTTTAGAGGGCTGTGGCAAAATCTGAATAAGAAACTCCTCAGAGGATTTTGTGACGGCCCTTTGAATCCATATATCCGAAGTGACCGTGTTGTTATTTTGGTGCGAAGGAAGCAGTAAATTTGTATACGCAGATAGAACCAAGTGAAAGTATGTTCAAAAATTACGCTTGGATTGCCGATGCTACAGTTGTAGTGTGAAGGAAAAGTGGAAGGTATGATCATGGAAAATCAGAATATAGAAATGATTACCCGAATGGTAATTGATGTGATAAACAAACAGGAAAAGGAAACATCCGGTTTCCGCGTGCCGGTAGGTGTATCGGCAAGGCATGTACATTTGACCCAGGAGCATGTGGATATTTTATTTGGTTCCGGGTATCAGTTAACGAAGAAAAAAGAGCTGATGGGCGGACAGTTTGCCTCCAATGAAATGGTGACAATTGTAGGTCTTAAGCTTAGAGCGATAGAGAATGTCAGAATTTTAGGACCGGTTAGAAAGGCTTCCCAGGTGGAGGTATCCAAAACCGATGCCATCAAGCTTGGAGTCTGTGTGCCAATTCGGGAATCCGGTGATACAAAGGGTTCCGCTCCAGTTTCCCTGGTGGGACCAAAGGGTGTGGTATATCTGGAGGAAGGGTGTATCGTAGCTATGCGCCATATTCATATGTCACCGGAAGATGCCAAAGCAGCCGGAGTAAAAGATGGCGAAGAAGTATCAGTAAAAGCGGATAACGAACGCGGAACCATATTTAATCATGTGAAAATTCGTGTAGATAACAGTTTTACATTGGAAATGCATATTGATACAGATGAGGCCAATGCGACATCCATTAGGACTGGGGACTGCATGACTATCGTAAGATAGCAAAAGGCGAATGCTTGTTAATGAAGCGATGATTTGTATTACTAGAACAAAGAGGAAGCAATAATAAAAGTTGTAGTGCTGTAGTGCCTAAACGGTAGTTTAGAACCAGGGAGGTTAGCCATGATTGCAGGAAAAGTAGTTGGAAGTATTGTTTCCACAAGAAAATGTGAAAGTCTGGTAGGAAAAAAATTAATGATTGTTGAGCCGGTGGAAAAGGGAGACCGCCTGGTGGCCATTGACCAGGTAGGCGCCGGAATTGGCGAAATGGTATTGGTAGCCCTTGGAAGTGCTGCAAGAGTTGGTTGTGGGATGGACCATGCGCCAGTAGATGCAGCGATTGTAGGTATAATCGATGATGGAAACGGATTGGAGTAGATGCATCATGGACAAAAACGAACTAAGCCAGATTCTAAGGGATAATGGGGTCGTAGGTGCCGGTGGAGCCGGTTTTCCAACCTATGCAAAACTGAGTGAAAACGCTCAGGTAATCCTTTTAAACTGTGCGGAGTGTGAACCATTATTGCAATTGCACAGACAGCTTCTGGAGCAGTATACCGCTGAAATCCTGATGGCATTTCACCAGATCGCAATGACCCTTGATGTCAAAGAAGCCATTATTGGAATAAAAAAAGAATATAAAGAGGCTGTCAAAAAAGTGATGCAGCAAATAGATGCCTATCCGGAAATAAAGGTTCACTTCCTGGAAAATGCCTACCCTATGGGGGATGAAGTGGTTCTTATATACGAAACGACAGGCAGAGTAATACGGCCTGGCGGCTTGCCAATTGAGGCTGGAGTTGCAGTTTTTAACGTGGAAACGGTCTACAATGTTTATCAGGCAGTTAGCAAAGACCTTCCGGTTACGGATAAACTGGTCACTATTACAGGCGAAGTAGAGCGGCCAGTAACCGTGCGGGTTCCTCTTGGATGTACCCTTGAAGAGACAGTCACTCTGGCCGGCAAAATCACCGTCGAAAATCCGGTATATTATGTAGGTGGTCCAATGATGGGAAATATCCGGGAAGAAAATTCACCTGTGACGAAAACCACAAATGCCATCCTGTTGTTGCCGGAAGAGCACCTTTTGGTACAGCGAAAACAGCGAAAAGCGTCTATTGATTTAAAACGGGCGGCATCTTCCTGCTGTCAATGTCAGAGCTGTACGGATTTATGCCCTCGCCATGAATTGGGGCACCCCATTGAACCACATAAATTTATGCGTTCGGCAGCGAATCAGGATTTTCAGAAGATTTCCGTATTTTTAGATACCTTTTTCTGTAGTTCCTGCGGACTGTGTGAGATGTATTCCTGCCCACAGGGACTTTCACCCAGAACCTTAATTTCAGAATATAAAAATGGGCTTCGGACAGAGGGGGTAAGACCACCAGCAGATACAGTAGCAGCACCAGTAAGTCAGGCGAGAACCTACAGGCGAGTACCAGAAGAACGGTTGAAAGCAAGGCTGGGTCTTTCTAAATACGACAGAGAAGCACCACTTCGGGATGTGAAAATCAGAACGAAGGAGAGGGCTGCGTCTCTTATTCAAGAAACCAATGAATTAGAATTAACGATAAAACGAGTTAAACTCTTGTTGAGCCAGCATATTGGAGCACCAGCAAAAGCAATTGTTCAAGCAGGAGACAATGTGACACAAGGGCAGATGATAGGAGCACCAGCAGAAGGCCTCAGTGTAGCTCTTCATGCGCCCATGGATGGTATTATAAAAGAAGTAACCAAATCACATATCATAATTGAGAGTATAGAACGTAGAGAAATCAGGTAGAAAGGACAGAAAAGCATGAATAGTGCAATCGGAATGATTGAGTTTAAAACCGTATCAGCAGGCGTAACGGCAGCGGATGTTATGGTGAAAACAGCGGCAGTTGAGATTGTGGAAGCGCAAACCGTCTGTCCTGGAAAATACATTGCTATTATCAAAGGCAGTCTAAGTGCAGTAGCAGCAGCCATCGAGGCCGCTAAACAGAAAGGGGAGGATAAGCTGATTGGCAGCTTTGTATTGGGAAATCCACACCCATCCATTTTTCCTGCAATCTATGGCGCAACAGAAATAAAAGAAGTAAGTGCACTGGGAATTTTGGAGACCTATGATGCAGCATCTATCATTGTAGCAGCAGACATTGCAGTGAAAACAGCGATTGTAGATTTGATTGAACTGCGTATCGCAAAGGGAATGTGCGGAAAGTCTTACCTATTTCTGACCGGAGAGATTGCCGCAGTAGAAGCAGCAATTGATAAGGCAAAAGAGTCCATTGCCAAAGATGGAATGTATTTGGACTCGTCTGTTATTCCAAATCCAGATATGCAAATTTGCAAAACTATTGTATAATAGACTCAGAAATTAAGAGTCAGGGTTCAAAGGTCAAAAGTCATTCTATTTTGAATAAAAACGGGCTTTTGGCTTTTTAATTGGATTGTAAATGACAATCTCAAATGTTTGATTTTGAGATGTTTTTAAAAGGAACGGATTAGAATAGGAGAGAAGGATGCTTGCATTAGAACGAAGAAATCTTATATTGGAAAAGCTGCAGGAAGATAAGCGTGTAGTAGTGAGCGAATTAAGCCAGATGTTTAATGTTTCGGAAGAAACCATCCGGCGTGATTTGGAGAAGATGGAAAAGGATGGGCTGGCGACCAAAAGCTACGGTGGAGCAGTCATTAATGAAAGCACCAGCATAGACATGCCATTTAACGTACGAAAGAAACGGAACGTAACCGGAAAGCAGAAAATTGCCGAATTAGTAGAAGGCCTGGTCCAAGGCGGAGATCATATTACCCTGGACGCCAGTACTACAGCAGTTTTTGTTGCCAAAGCAATTAAAAATAAAGAATACCTTACCGTAATCACCAATTCCATCGAAATTATGATAGAATTATCCGATGTATCTGATTGGAACATCATTTCCACCGGTGGAACCCTAAAAGAAGGCTATCTGGCTCTGGTAGGACCAAGAGCAAACGAAACCTTCGAACGATTCAATGTAGAAAAAGCCATCATTTCCTGCAAAGGCATTGACATGAATAAAGGCATTACCGATGGTCTGGAAGAGTTTGCCCAAGCGAAAAAAATGATGCTTGCCGCCGCCAAAGAAAAGATTCTTTTAGTAGACAGCTCCAAATTTGGCAGCGTTGCATTTTCCAAAGTCTGTAATATGAATGAAGTAGATATTATCATTACCGATAAAAGACCGGATGATGCATGGATGGAGTTTTTCACAGCAACAGGAGTAAAATGTATATATCCGGATAGCTTTTAGTTGATGACTTTTTAACTTTTTAATATTCTTGTAAGAATTTGTACATTTATGATATTTTTCTACCTTCCTCTTGTAATTTTTACGCTTATCGGGTATGTTAGAATTATATCAGCAGAAGAAAGGCAGGTTATTACCCGTGAGAATTTACAAAGTGAAAAATTATGATGAAATGAGCCGTCAGGCAGCGAATGTTATGTCAGCACAAATTATTGCTAAGCCCGATAGTGTATTGGGACTGGCTACCGGTTCTACCCCAGTTGGAATGTACAAGGTATTAGTAAAACGTTATCAAGACGGAGACTTGGATTTTTCCGAAATTACTTCCGTTAATTTAGATGAATATAAGGGATTAACTCGTGATAATGATCAGAGTTACTATTATTTCATGCAGGAAAATCTGTTTAAACATGTCAATATAAATCCAGCCAATACCAATGTTCCAGATGGAACCATTGAAGACAGCAAGGAAGCATGTGAAAAATACAATGCAGTTATTCATGCGGTGGGTGGAGTTGACCTTCAGTTATTGGGGATGGGACTCAATGGACATATCGGCTTTAATGAGCCGTCTGATTCTTTCCAGAAGGAAACCCATTGCATCGATTTGGCGCCAAGTACGATTGAAGCAAATGCCCGCTTCTTTGCTTCGAAGGAGGAGGTTCCGACGCAGGCATATACCATGGGGATTAAGACCATTATGAGTGCTAAGAAGATTCTTTTATGTGTAAGCGGAAAAGAAAAGGCACCGATTTTAAAAGAGGCATTTTTCGGACCAATTACACCCAAGGTTCCAGCTTCTATTTTACAGCTCCATCCAGATGTGGTTTTGGTTGCAGATGAGGATGCTCTTTCCGAGTTTTAATAAAGTTTCATATGATTGAGTATAAAGCCGTCTAAGTAATTGGACGGCTTTTAAATTCTTACAAAAATATTAAAATTAGGAATGCCGTTGCGTTGGCCGAGGATATCTTTTATAATTAAGTAAAATCACAAACATCGAGAATGAAGGAGATTTTTTCTCACTTATGTTTGGAAATAAATAATAAAACTGGGAGGAAATGTATTATGAAGAAGTACTTTAGAAAGCTGGCTGTTGCAATCGCTATGACACTTACGATTACAACTGTGCCTTATACTGCAAAAGCAGCAGCTGCACCTGATTTCAAGACTTATTACACCAATCTATATGAAAATGGTGCAGGCAAAGGCGTTTATACTTACAGTGTTCTGAATGTGAAAAAGGGCTATAAGGTAAAATGGAGTATTAGCGGAACTGGTAAGGCATATGGAACATTAAAATATGCAAGTACAACCGCAAAAGCAACAACAAGCAGTAATAAGATAACCATTGCAACCAAGAAAGCAACCGCAGCAAAGAACAAGAAAATTACCTTAACTGCAAAGGTATTTGATACGAAAAATAAATTGGTAAAAACAATAAAAGATGATGTGGTAATTAAGATTCAGGCTACCGGTGTGAACATTGTCACAACCAAGGTTACCGATGATTTAACGGCCCTTTCTGTTGGCAAGGCTTATGATTTTGACCAGAGCCTTTCCCCTTCTAATGCCACCAGTACGACCTATTGGACGGTAAATGATGAAGCAGGAGCGGATTGTACCTCACAAATTACAACTGCCGGCATTTTCACACCGAAAAGTGCAGGAAAATATATTATTACAGCAACCGTTCGAAACTCCAAGTCAGGAGCAGTTCTTGCCACTAAATCAATTTCGGTTACAGCAGGCGTTTCCGTGACAGATGTAGCTCAGACCGCTGCAAATAAGTTCCGTGTGATTTTTAATGCTGATGTATCCAAGGTAATCTCAGCGGACGATTTTACAGTGAATGCAACCAATGGTACCTCCAGCGTTATGCCAAAAGAGGTGTACTGTTCCGTTTCGGGGAAAATTGTTACGGTAACTAACCACACCAACTTTAAGGACGGTGTATCCTATACGGTTACATATGGCAATACTTCAAAAGCGTTTGTTGCCAGCGTAGGGGTAGCGAAAACCATTAAAATTCTTACCGATTCCGTTGAGGCAAATAAAGCAACCGAGATCGAGTATGGTGTTTATGACAGCAACAATATGGATGTGACAAGTGCGGTATCTGGAACCTTTAGTTTTGAAGAATCAATCATAACCAATGGATACTTTGACTCAGAAAATAAACTGTTTATGACGACTGCAGGTAAAACCGGAACCATTGTGTTAACCTACAAGGATGAAACCAATAATATCACGTTACGAACAACGAAAGTGGTAGCATGTGTGGAGCCCAAGGCAGTAGAAGCCACCAGCACTAACTTTACCATTACCAACAGCTCTTCAACACCAGGATATGACGTTTCCGGCTACAAGGACAATACCAGTGTGGCTCTTGGAGATACAGCATATGCCCATTTCCGTGCGCTGGATTCTAATAAGAAGGAGATTACCTATTCCTCCATTAAACTTGATTCCAGTGACAGTGATAAATTAATCATTGACAATGATGGAAGATTGACTCCGATTAAAGCTGGTACAGTGAAAGTCACCGTTACGGCAACCGATAGCGGAAAAGATACCACTTATGTATACACAGTGACCATTCTGGCTAAGAGACAGGCTTCTTATGTGAAGCTGAGCAGCACTAACATCACCATGTCTAATGCCTATGTTACAGACTATGAAGAATACATTGGTGTAGAGATTTATGACCAGCATAATGTAGCCCTGGATTTGAGTAAGGCAACTTGCACCATAAAAGAAAGTTCGAATAAAATTGTCCTGGCGGATTACGATGATGCGAATAAGCGTATTGTGGTTAAAGCCCAAGGGATGCCGGCAGGTACCTATAATTACACGGCAGCTTTTGTTCTGGATGGAACAACAGTCAATACTGGATTTAACGTAATTATTAAGGCAGTTCCATCGACTGGAAGCTATGGCTATACTGCAGCCATTGATTACCAGACCCTTGACGTAGTGGTAGACAGTGATACAGTCGGTGATAAGCTAGTAACAGCAAAAGTGAGAGAAATGATTAATGGCATATTTGCCGGATATAAGAGCTGCTACGGTGTAACCGTGAAAAAAGATGGTTTATACTATGGAAATGATTTAACCGAAGAGGGAAGTAAAACAGAAATAGCGGTAAATGTTGTAAATGGAACGGATATTAATTTGACTGCATTAAAAATCAACACCGCAGGTACTGGTGTAGGGGAAAGTAAAAAAGCCAAAACAGGAGTATATACTATTACCATGAAATACACCACCAATACAGGGGGACAGGCAACGGCTGGTATTAACTTTACCATTAAGGATAGTCAGAGTGTACCAGGTTATACGATCAAATCCTTGACCAGCAGCAAAACGGTAAATACCGCTTTGGCATTGGTAAATGATTGCATTTCCTTTGCTGATGGCACAGCATATGATTGCACTGTGGCAGGAACGACGCAGACCGGTGATGCGGTGAGTGTATCATCCGGACAAAAAAAATATATTGACACAGTATCTATAAAATCAGTTGTAAATATCAGTAACAGTAAAAAGGTTTATGTTTACTACACCTTGAACCTTGGAAAAACATTAACAAACAAAGGGTAATCTCTTGTGATGAAGCTTGGTTTATGATAAAATAATACCAGTTTAATGTACGAGGAGGCGGACCACATGATTTCAATCAGCTTATGTATGATCGTAAAAAATGAAGAACCAGTACTGGCAAGGTGTCTGGACAGTATTTATGATTTGATGGATGAAATCATTATTGTGGATACCGGCTCCTCGGACTGTACAAAGGAGATTGCCAGTCGATATACGGACAAAATTTATGATTTCACCTGGATTCATGATTTTTCAGCGGCAAGGAACTATTCCTTCTCCAAGGCAACGATGGACTATATTTACGTTGCTGATGCAGACGAAGTGCTGGATGAGGAAAATCGGGAGCGTTTTTTACAGCTCAAGGAGAATATGGTTTCAGACATTGAGATAGTCCAGATGATTTACGCAAATCAGTTAGAGCATAATACCACATATAACTTTGATGAAGAATATCGCCCGAAGCTTTTTAAGAGGCTTCGGGAGTTTGTGTGGACCGATCCCATCCATGAAGGCGTCCGTCTGGAGCCGGTGATTTATGACAGTGATATTGTCATCCTGCATAAACCTACCAGCAACCATGGGAAACGGGATTTTACCATTTTTCAAAGGGTAATTGACAGTGGAAAGAGCTTGTCACAAAAGCTCCATAGCATGTATGCCAGAGAACTGTTTATTACTGGAAACGACCAGGATTTTCTGGCGTCAGAGTCCTTTTTTAAGGACAGCAGTATAGATCCGTCCAGAAGTGTGGAAGAAGTAAAAGAGGCTATGTGTGTCCTTGCCAGGGTGGCAAGATTAAAGCAGGATATTCACCAGTTATTGAGCTGCGTGGCAAAAGCCATGGCAGTGGATGCTCCCTCAGAGCTGTGCTATGAACTGGGAGAATACTATCAGAGTTGTGGAGAGTATAGTGATGCTATTATCTGGTATTACAATGCCGCATTTGAAACCACAAGTATACTAAATATACACACCTCAGGTGATATGCCCAGGATAAAGTTGGCAGAATGCTATGAACTTCTTGGAAATGAAGAAGAGTCCGCCAATTATGGAAGATTAGCAGAAGAATGGGTAGCTGAGAGGGGATAGATGTATGGAAGATAAGATTAAAAGGGTATTTGAGAGCAACAGTAAATTAATAGAATTAACTGATAAAGCGGTATATTATTTCCGCACCCAGGAGTATGACAAAGCCCTGGGGCTGGTAGCCGATTCCATGGAAGGTATCAATGAAGTGGTTACCAGTATTCTTAACGACCCTGAATATTTTCAAGGGATTAAGGAAACCTCTGTTAATGCTATGATTGAGGGGATTCTTTTTGCAAAACGGCAGGGCGATTATGTATTGCTTGCTGATATTTATGAGTTACAGCTGGGAACCTTTGTAAACCAGATGCAAAGCTATATTATTGCGAAAGAGCCTTTTTCCTATAGCATGGAAAATTACGAAAAAAATCTGCATTATCTGGAAAAGACGGATGATGCACTTTACCATAGACTTCGAAAGCCTGAAGAGCCCAGAAAATTATTAGATAAGGGCTATGCGGTGGAATACAGTGCCTGCGGACTTATGACCATGGCAGGCGTAAAAAATGGAAACCGGTTCTACTTTCACAGCAACAGTCATGTGAAACTGGATGCCTTTTTGCTGGCAAAAGCATGGATGAAACCAGGGACAAAGCGGTATTATATTTATGGACTGGGTTTTGGTTACCACATTGAAGAACTGATGCAGTTGGAGCCAGAAGCAGAGATTTTTATTTATGAAAGCAGTTTTGACGTAGTTCGTCTTACCTGCAATTTTGTAGATTTAGAGCGGATTCTGGAGGAAGAAAGGGTACATCTGACCTTTGATGAATCCGTGGAAGAATTAAAAGAGGCAGAAAAAAATCTGGGAGAAGGTGAAGTACTCTGTGTACATTATCCCTCTTATCGGAATGAAGAACCCAATTGGGAGTTCTTAAAACCATATCTGTCCTGGCTGAAAGTACTGGAGGATTGCCGATGAGATATCTGGTCCTGTTATTAGGCGTTTTTTTTGGAGATAATTATATTAAAAACTATATAGAAGAGAATCTATCCTTTGAGGATCAAAAAGAACTTATGGATGGAAAAATCACCGTGGTAAAACACCACAACAAAGGCGCAGTGCTGAACTTTATGGAGGAAAAACCAAAACTGGTAGCAGCTACCGCCTTTTTTGCCATGTGTTTTTCGGGTATGCTATGTTTTCAGATATTTTCAAAAGGGAAAAACGGGCTGCTGAAACTGGGAATCGCCCTGTTGACAGGTGGAGGAGCCAGCAATCTGTACGACCGTCTGAAAAAAGGGTATGTAGTGGATTATTTTATTATTAACTGGAAACGGTTAAAGACAGTGATCTTTAATCTGTCAGATTTTGCAATTTTTCTGGGGGGGCTTTTTATAACACTGGGAGCTTTGTGGGACGAGAGAGAAGAAAAGTGATATTTGCAACTGTTTTTTTAGTGAGAGGCTATTAAAGTATTAAGTATAAAGGTATTAAGTATTAAATAATAAGAATGCTTTGCATTTTATTAATAATTGTGCTACGCTATGCGGAAGTTAAGCAAAATAAAGGAGAAGGACAACATGGAAAGAAAAAATGCGTGGAATACGTACACACAGGAACAATTGGAGGAATTGGAAGCATTGAACGCTTCTTATCGCAAGTACCTAGACTTTGGAAAAACCGAGCGGGAATGTGTTACCCAGTCTATTGCCATGGCAGAAGCCGCTGGATATAAAAATCTGGAAATGATTATTAGTAAAAATGAAAAATTAATGGCAGGAGATAAGGTATATGCTTCCTGTATGGGAAAAACTTTGGCTATGTTTCAAATTGGGAAAGAGCCATTGGAAAATGGCATGCGTATCTTGGGAGCTCACGTAGATTCCCCAAGGCTTGACATAAAACAGAATCCACTTTATGAAGATACCGATTTTGCCTATCTGGACACCCATTACTACGGTGGTGTTAAAAAGTATCAGTGGGTAACGATTCCTCTGGCTATTCATGGTGTGGTAGTGAAAAAGGACGGAACCATTATCAATGTGGTAATTGGAGAAGATGACAATGACCCGGTTTTCTGTATTACCGACCTTTTGGTTCATCTGGCTGGTGAACAGATGGAGAAGAAAGCCAATAAGCTCATTGAAGGAGAAGCCCTTGATCTTTTAATCGGCAGCAAGCCTCTTGAGGGAAAAGAAAAAGATGCAGTAAAAGAAAATATGATTAAACTCTTAATGGATAAATACGGAATGGAGGAAGAGGATTTTCTTTCCGCCGAACTGGAAATTGTACCAGCCGGCAAATCCAGAGAAAGTGGTCTGGATACCAGCATGATTATGGGATATGGACAGGATGACCGTGTGTGTGCATTTACTTCCCTGGTTGCAATGCTGGAAGTGGATAAGCCAGATGTTACCACCTGCTGCATCCTGGTAGACAAAGAAGAAATCGGCAGCGTAGGAGCTACCGGTATGGAAGGAAAGTTCTTTGAAAATACAGTGGCAGAACTCTTTGACCGGATGGGAGCCTATTCTGAATTAAGCATCAGAAGGTGTCTTTCCAGATCCAGGATGCTTTCTTCAGATGTAAGTGCTGCTTATGATCCGTTGTTCCCATCTTCTTTCGAAAAGAAGAATACATCTTTCTTTGGTAGAGGAATTGTATTTAACAAATATACCGGAGCGAGAGGAAAGAATGGATCAAATGATGCTAATCCGGAATATATGGGAGCAATCCGTAAGATTATGGATGACAATGGTGTCTTCTATCAGACCTCAGAGCTTGGGAAGGTAGATGCTGGCGGTGGCGGTACCATTGCTTATATTATGGCACTGTATGGTATGGAAGTGATTGATTGTGGTGTGGCTGTATTAAATATGCATGCACCATGGGAGATTACCAGCAAAGCTGATGTTTACGAAGCCAAAAAAGGGTACGTAGCATTCTTGAAACAAGGATGATGTAAAATGAATTGAGTAACGGAGGGTGTTTTGGGAAGGGTCGTCAGAAGACTCCTAAAGCATCCTTTTCATTTTTAATTTTGAAAGGCTGATAAAATGGCAAAAAAGAAAATAGGTCGGTAATTATTTTCTTCTTGCAGAAGAGCTTTGCAGAAGGTATTACCGGTGCGGTAAAATAAAACACAATGCAAAAATTTGGAGGACATTATTAATGAGACAGTTTGATTACAATAAAATAAAAGACCCGGAGTACTTTGCAGAAAATCGGATGAAAGCCCATTCTGACCACCAGTGGTTTTCCAGCCGTGAAACCGCTATGGCAGGCGAAGAAGAATTTAAGGTTTCTTTAAATGGTCTTTGGAAATTTTCCTATGCCAGAAATTATGCTAGTGCAATAAAAGGCTTTGAAAACTTAGACTACAGTTGTAGAGAGTGGGAAGACATTAAAGTTCCAGCGCATATCCAGTTGGAAGGATACGATGCTCCTCAGTATGTTAACACCCAGTATCCCTGGGATGGGCATGCTTCGATTGCACCAGGAGAAATACCAGTTGCCTTTAATCCAGTCGGGAGCTATGTAAAATATTTTTATGTTCCATCAAGGATGAAAGGGGAAAAAGTATTCATTTCCTTCCAAGGTGTAGAAAGCGGATTTGCTCTTTGGTGCAATGGGGCTTATGTTGGATACAGCTCTGATTCCTTTACACCATCGGAATTTGAACTGACAGAGTATTTAACCGATGGTGAAAATAAACTGGCAGTGCAGGTATTTAAGTGGACCAGCGGCAGTTGGATGGAAGATCAGGATTTCTTCCGCTTCTCTGGGATTTTCCGAGAGGTTTATCTTTACACCATTCCCAAATCTCATGTTTATGATTTGAATGTAAGAGCAGTAGCCGATGAAACCTTGACCAGAGGAGCGCTTACAGTAAAGGCAAAGATAGCAGGAAATCTGGATGGAACCATTGAAGTATTATTGGAAGCATCCGGTGCAGAAGGGGTTAATGATTTGGAAGTAATTCAAAGAGCCATAGCCGACCTTAAGGAAGAATGCATTCTCAACCTTGCAGTGGAAAATCCAGAGCTTTGGAGTGCAGAAAGCCCCAACCTTTACCTGGTGGTAATAAATTTGTTGGATAAAGACGGAAATCTTATGGAGACGGTAATTCAGAAGGTTGGCTTCAAACGGTTTGAAATGAAAAACGCCATTATGCATATCAACGGAAAGCGAATCGTATTTAAAGGTGTCAACCGTCATGAATTTGACTGTGACAATGGCCGGGTAGTTTCTCGGGAGGATACGTTAAAGGATATTATTACCATGAAGCAGAACAATATGAATGCCATTCGCACCAGTCATTATCCAAATCAATCTTTCCTTTATGATTTATGTGATGAATATGGATTATATATGATTGACGAGGCTAATCTGGAAACCCATGGTATGTGGCAATATGTAGAAGCGGGTCGGACAAAAATAGAAGAGGTGGTTCCAGGAGACAGACCAGAATGGCTTAACATGACTCTGGATCGGGCTAATTCTATGTACCAGCGGGATAAGAATCATACCTCCATCCTAATCTGGTCTTGTGGCAATGAAGCATTTGGTGGCAAGAATCTCTATGAGATGTCACAGTTCTTTCGGCAGGAAGACGATACTCGTTTGGTTCATTATGAAGGGATTCACTTTGATCGCCGTTATAACGATACCAGTGATATGGAGAGCCAGATGTACACTCCTGTGGAGCAAATCAAGGAATTTTTGGCAAATGACCGGAGCAAACCATTCATTTCCTGTGAGTATACCCATGCGATGGGAAATTCCTGTGGCGCAATGCACAAATACACCGATTTAACCGATACCGATCCTTCTTATCAGGGTGGTTTTATCTGGGACTATGTTGACCAGAGTCTCCGGACGACAGACCGTTATGGCAACGAAACACAAGGCTATGGTGGTGACTTTGGTGAACGTCCTACCGACTATAATTTCTGCGGAAATGGTATTGTTTACGGTGCCAGGGGAATTTCTCCAAAGATGCAGGAAGTAAAGTTTAACTATCAAAATATTTCCATTCAGGTGGAAAAAGATAAGGCTCATATCATTAATAAAAATCTATTTACCAATACTTCTGAGTACGATTGTTTCATCACAGTTGAAAAAGAGGGAGTATTACAGGAAAGAGTCCAGCTATTGACTGACATAGAGCCGCTTTCCGAAAAGACTTATGAATTCCCGCTTAGGGACTATACAAAGCCGGGTGAATATGTGATATTTATTTCCTTTGTATTAAAAGAAGACACCCTTTGGGCTAAACGTGGTCATGAAGTCGCTTTTGGCCAGGGGATTTTC
The DNA here is from genome assembly GCA_031553075.1 of Acetivibrio sp. Classification (GTDB taxonomy): domain Bacteria; phylum Bacillota; class Clostridia; order Lachnospirales; family Lachnospiraceae; genus DIGJ01. The sequence continues at coordinate 2,066 of JAVBLX010000022.1, read as the reverse complement.
CTGGTGGAAGCTGGTGTGAAGGAGCCAGATACATATAGTTGGGAAGCAAAGATAGCTGCTGAGGATTCCGGGACGAGAAAGTCCCTTGAGATAGTGAGGGGACTCAATAATATAGGTATAAAAGGAGAACATTTTGAAGCACTGTTTTCTTATTTGACCGGTGGTCTGGTATCTTATAAATACGGCGGAAGAGAAATGATCCAGTCCATTCCCAAGCCAAACTTCTGGCGGGCGCCAAATGACAATGATGGGGGCAACAAAATGGCCTTCCGTTACAGCCAGTGGAAGATTGCCAGCCTTTACTTAAATCACGCACAAGTTGATACTCAGGTAGGGATCAGCGGATTTGTGCATAATCCTACATTGGAAGAAAAAGAGGATTGTGCAGTTGTTACCTTCACTTATTATATGCCGACTACTCCAGCAAGCAGCTGTCAACTTTCCTATACGGTTTTTGGCGATGGAACGATTCAGACTAAGTTGTCTTATGATCCGGTAAAAGAGCTGGGAGATATGCCAGAATTCGGGGTTATGTTTAAGCTGAGTGCGGATTATTGCAACGTAGAATGGTATGGAAATGGTCCGGAAGAAACCTATGCGGATCGGAAACATGGAGCCAAGCTGGGAGTTTATCGTAATCAGGTAAAGGATAATATGGCTAAGTATTTGGTGCCTCAGGAGTGTGGTAATAAGACGGAGGTACGTTATGCCAAGGTGACTGACCATCGAGGCAGAGGATTTATCTTCGTGGGTGATAAGATGAATTTTTCGGCTCTTCCCTTTACACCGCATGAATTGGAAAATGCTGTGCATGATTATGAGTTGCCGCCAGTGCATTATACCGTTGTCCGGGTGTCTGGTGGACAGATGGGTGTGGCAGGTGATGATACCTGGGGAGCTCGGACTCATGAGGAGTATTTGTTGGATATTGGTAAAAAAATGGAGTTTCAATTCTCGTTTAAGGGGATTGTGGAGTGACTTTGTGTTTGGGCCGATAGGACGCTCCTGAGATAATGGGGATAATCTTTAAAACCTTCTAATTTTTTTGAAAATATTTTACAAAGGTAAATTGTAAACAGGAAAAAATGATAAAATTTCATTTTTTTCCTGTTTTTTTATTTGAAAATTTAAAAAACACAGAAAAAAATCCCATATTAATAATGAGAGATTATTTTTCAAAAGGAGGAAAGTGTTATGAAGATATAAATGAAGCATCCAAAAAGAAAGAATCATGAAGGAGTCATCCTGGCGGCGAATGAAACATTGGTTCAGGGAAAGCGTGTTTGAGAAAGGAATTCTATATGGAAATTAAAAAAGTAAGTGAAAGATTCGAGGAAAAATGCAGTGCGAAATATGATCCCTATCAGATATCGGAGCATTGGTTGGAGGTAGAAAAAATCATTAAAGACTGCAATAATAGTATTATGGAAATGGGACTTCCGGATATTGGGTATACCAGCCAGGTGGCTCAGATTCATGAGTATTGTGACGAGTTGATATACTTGAATAGTTACATCTGTTCCGCCTATGGCAGTGTTTATGAATGGCTGGATTATCCCTTGTGGCTGGATTTTAAGAATGGCGTAACACAAGCAATCAGTCAGATTAAGGCAGAAGAAATCACTACAAAAAATATCATGGGAATGGGAGGATATTATGATACACCCCTGACGAAGGGATATGAGTGGGGGACAATGCCAAAGAAAGAGCTGACGCTTTCAGACTTTATGAACCGAATGCCGGAAGAGGCGGGAAAGAACGGATTTAAGGTATGGGGTCTACAAGGCATGAAGGAATTCCAGGAGCTGTTCCAGGAAGAATATGAAGCGAAGAAGAAAGAGCTTCCCGATTTGGAAGATCCCCGGAGCTATTTTGAGGACATGTTAGTAAAGGGACAGAAGGAACACAGTGAGTACCATCCGGGGTTGGACAAAGTTCAGACAGTTTTGGATGTAGCGGGTTTAATCCCTGTGGTAGGAGAGCCGGCCGATATTGTGAATGCCATTCTTTATCTCTTGCGAGGAGATAAGGTGAATGCGGCTCTATCGGCGGCAGCCATGATATCA
>JAVBLX010000170.1:0-12225 GCA_031553075.1 Acetivibrio sp. | reverse complement strand
TGGGGCTGCCTTTTGTGAGTAGAAAAATTTCTTAATCTTCACAGTAACTCCTCCTTTAATTTCCTATAAAATAAAGTAAGGAGTGCCCGAAGCCCTCGGCTCCGGGCAGCTCCCATATCCTTTTTTCTTATGACTACTGTTCTAAGGCAATGTAATCCTGAGCTTCCTGCAACGCCTCATCTACGCCCATTCCATCCTGAAGGATTTCATTTAATGTTGTTTCGCACATATAGGAATTGATCGTTGGGCTGATCGTAACAACCTCAATCTTACCAATTTCTGATTTGATTTCATTTAATGTATCAAATGGGTTGGTTTTAAAGTAAGCAATGTATTGGTTGCTTGTATCCTGAGTAATGGCAGGATCGGTCCAAAGTGATGTATTGCAGGTATCAAATCCAAGAACATTCCAGATTCCAACAGAACCATCATAAGAGCATTTTGCATAAGCAATAAAATCTGCTGCTAACTGAGGATCTGCTGACTGATTGGTAACAACCGTTCCAGTTCCACCGATACCTACAGAACGAGGCTGACCTGCTTCAAACACTGGGCATGGAGCAATTGCAAATTTACCAGCCATTTCCGGCATGTAGTTTAAGAAACGACTCATGAACCACATAGCTTTTGGGAAAGATACGATATTTCCATCAATAATATTCTGGAATCCTGCTTCAAGGTCAACGTGTCCGTCCGGTGATACCATAGCCAGACCATCGTTTAACCATCCCTGCTGCATAGTGAGCATCTTCTTAACAGAATCTAACTGAACATTTGCTTTTCCATTCTGTCCGCCAGTCCAGTCTTCACCGTATTCTGACATCGCTACCCATAACCAGTCAACACCGCCGGTATCAACACTGGTCATGCAAACCTCTCCGTTAGAAGCTTCTTTTAACTGCTCTGCTGCTTTGGTGTAGTCATCCCAGGTAACGATTTTGGTATAATCAATTCCGTATTTCTCTAAAATTTCTGTATTATAGTACATTACCGTAGCACCAACGTGGGTAGGAGCCCCATAGTAATTTCCGTCTTTGCTGTAGATATCCAAACGAGCCTGAACCAGATCATTTTTGTATGGTGCAAGGGCATCATTAAGTGGATATAATTGCACTTCTCCCTGCATAAAGTTAGGGAACTGGCCGATTTCAACGTCACAGAGGGCTGGTGCGCCTTCGCCGGTCTGAAGAGCCATCATCAATTTGTTATGCATATCTGCATATGGATAGGTTGTAAATGTAATCTGAATCTGTCTGTCAGGATTCTGCTCATTCCATTTTTCAAGCATGCCTGCATAGAAGGTATTATGCAATTCTACGAAGGACCACATTTCCATTTTGGTTCCAGAATCAGGACCTACGGTTGTAACTGCTGTCGCCTGTACTTCGGCCTCTTCTCCCTCTTCTGCCGCTGCATCGTCTGCTGGTGCTGCAGCATCGTCAGAACCTTCTTCGGTTTTTGCTGTGTTTGTGTCTTCGGTTGCTGTACTTCCGCCGCAACCGGAAAGAATTGTCGCTGTCATGGCCACACACATAAGCAAGCTGAGTAATCTCTTTTTCATTCTGTTTTTCCTCCTTTAATTTCTGCCTCTCGATTCTCGCACCTTCCTGTTAAGTCTGTTCACTTCATAAAATTTGTATCCTGCTGATATGCCTTTTATGCTTTTGAATCCGTTCAAGCAGGTTGGTTAAATTCGAGATAACATTTTGTTCTTTTTTAAGAACTTTGATTGTTTTGGGTTTTGCTAAATACTTTAGAAAAGACGATTTCTTGAGATTTTCCAAACAAAATTGTATATAAACTATTTTAGTTCTGTCCAATACCATTGTGCAATTTATGTATTTTTCGTTTTTCTCAATCTCATCTTCTGTGTACAGTATACAACTTCGCCAAATAGATGTCAAGCTTTTTTAAACTATTTTAGTTTTTTCTTTACTAATGAATTATTTTAGTTTTCCTTTGTTGACTATTGCTATTACTACATATATAATGGAAAGAAAGAGCTACTAATCAACGAAAGAGAGGAGCATAAACATGCTTCATATTAAATCCTTAGATGAGGGTCTTGAGATTTTCAAAGCACTTGGTTCTGATATCCGGGTGGAGATTATTAAGATTCTCTTAGATAATCACGGAATGAACATGAACGAACTGGCTTCACAACTCAATATTACCAACGGCGCCCTCACCAGTCATATTAAAAAGTTGGAGGACTGTGGTCTGATCACTGTATCCAGCGAATCTGCCGGTCACGGTAATCAAAAAAAGTGCTCCGTTCACCTGGATAAGATCTTAATCGATTTTGACACACAGGAAGATTTAAAGAATGTATATCAGACCGAAGTAAAAGTGGGTCATTTTTCCGACTATGATGTTTATCCAACCTGCGGCCTTTCCACTCCTACCGCTATTATCGGTGAAGTGGACGACACCCGGTACTTTGCACATCCTGATCGGTATAATGCAGATATCATCTGGTTTACAAAAGGATACGTGGAATACATTATTCCCAACTTCATTCCAACCCTTCAAAAGATCGACCAGATTACCCTCTCCATGGAATTAAGTTCTGAGGCTCCTGGTTCCAACGAGGTTTGGCCATCCGATTTATACTTCTATTTTAATGATATATGCATTGGAACTTGGAGAAGCCCTGGAGACTTTGGCGATGTAAAGGGAATCTTCACCCCTGACTGGTGGGAGCCAAACTGGAATCAATACGGCTTGCTGAAGCTGCTTGTGATTAACAAGAAAGGGTCTTTTATTGATGGTCTTCAGATTTCCAATGTGACCATTCAGGATTTGGACTTGAATTATAAGAGTACCTTAAGGTTAAAAATCGGAGTTCCTGAGGATGCTGAGTATGTAGGCGGCATCACTATTTTCGGCAAGAACTTTGGAAATTATAACCAGGATATCAACGTAAGAATCAACTATAGCCCTATGAATTAGGGATTGAAACAAACTGCAGTTCTAGAAAAAAAGGAAAGGATAATCATTTTTGTGATTATCCTTTCCTTTTTTTCCGGGCACACAGTGGCTACGTCATATTACCATCTGCCATAGGGGCAGTTATTTTTCTTCATAACGCCACGCAATTCAACAAAACAGCCACACGCCCGACACATTCCTTCTGCTAATAAATCGCAAGCTTTACAAACCTGCAGTCGTGTCTCATAGGTGGCATTATCTACTTTTGCTTCTTCTTCCAAGTTTTCTATATATTGACGCAGGTTTTCAAAATATGCAAGCTCATCTATTTCTCGCAGAAGGCATTTTCTACATATTTTTTTATTTTTGACCGCTTCCATATGCTCAAACCTTTCTGCATAATATATATGCTTTTCGCAAAAATGATCCTACTTTACTCTGAGATGAAGCACACTGCAGGCCGGCATCACCAACCGAAGACCTCTTTCAGTAACTGTGTAAGACGTAAATTCCACTTCTTTCACCTTATCCGGTTCTTCAAAGGTGTTGCAGGCTCTCATATCGTTTGCCAGAATGGAACCTTTTATGTCGTTTGGCTTGAGTTCTGCAAACAGGACCTCTACTTCTTTTTCGTCGGTTACGGACAGATTATTCAGAGTAATATTATAATAGCCCTCTTTGTCCCGAGAAACAGACTCATAAAGATCTGGCACCTGATATTCTTCCTCTACGCCGATAACCTCAGTTCCGTCCATATAGCTTTCCAGCAAGGTGCTGTCCTGATGATATTTATACATGTGAAATACGTGGTAGGTTGGTGTCAAAATCATCTTTGGCCCTTCGGTTAAAATAACTGATTGAAGGACATTTATCATCTGAGCAATATTTGCCATCTTTACACGGTCGCAATGTTTGTTGAACAGGTTCAGGTGCACACCTGCTACCAGCGCATCCCGCATGGTATTTTGCTGATACAAAAAGCCAGGATTGGTTCCTGGTTCTACGGTAAACCAGCAGCCCCATTCGTCAACTATCATGCCAATTTTCTTTTCCGGGTCATATTGTTCCATAATCGCCCCGTGTTTTTCAATCAATTCTTCCATGTAAAATGCTTTTGCTAATGTCTTGTACCATATCTTTTCATCAAATTCGGTTGCACTTCCCTTTACTTCCCAGCCTTCGGGATGCACATAATAGTGAAGGGAGAGTCCATCCATCAGACCATGAAACTCTTTTGGCACATTGTAGAAGGCAGTTTCTAAAACATCCTTAGTCCAGGTATAATCTGCTACATTTGGACCACCGCAGATTTTATAGATTGGTGCTTCCGCATTATAATTTCTTACGTAGGTCTGATATCTGCGATATTCGTTGGCGTAGTATGCCGGTGTCATATTGCCACCGCAACCCCAGTTTTCATTCCCAACTCCGAAAAAGTCTACTTTCCATGGCTTTTCATGTCCATTTTGTTTCCTTAATTCAGCCATTGGGGAAACGCCATCAAAAGTCATATATTCCACCCATTCTGACATTTCCTGCACGGTGCCGCTGCCCACATTTCCATTTACATAGGTTTTGCAGCCTAATTGTTCACAGAGCTCAAAAAATTCATGGGTTCCAAAACTGTTGTCTTCCACAACACCACCCCAATGAGTATTAATCATCTTTTTCCGACTTTCTTTTGGACCAATCCCGTCTTTCCAGTGATATTCATCCGCAAAACAACCACCTGGCCAGCGCAAGACCGGTATCTGCATTTCCTTCAGCGCCTCTACCACATCTGTTCTCATACCGTTCTTGTTTGGAATTTGGGAATTTTCACCAACGTAAAGCCCTTCGTAAATACAACGTCCTAAATGCTCTGCAAAGTGTCCGTAAATTTCCGGATTGATGTGTCCTTGTTCTTTTTTCTCATTAATATACAGCTTTGCCATCTAACCTTCCTCCTGCTTTCATTTTTATTTTTGTTATCACTTCCAAAATCATTTATAATGAACACCCCAAATGGTTTCATTATTGGATCCAACTGCCGAAAAACAAATGGTTTCATTTCCAGCTTCGTCGTTCATTTCAATCACCACACCTTCATAAACCACTCCTGCCAGTTGGATGGTAATATATGGTTTTTCTGTATCCAATATATAGGTACCTGATTGGGCTCCAGAAATAATTTCACCCTTGTCCAAGACTATTTCTTCTACCTTATGAACCTTGTTGCTAATATCAGTACCATGATTCACCATATAGTAAGTGCCTTTTACTTCTTTTGTTTTATAACCACCGTCTCTCAAAACTTCTCCAGCAGTGGCAAACGGAGCTGCCGCCAACCAGCCCTCCTTTGTAACAAACATTTGATGGACTCTTGGCTCATGGTACTCTGTACCATCCTTAAACCGCTGATGGTATACGACATACAGTTTTCCGTCTGCAGCTGTAAATGCCGAATTGTGCCCTGGGGCCATATAAGTATAGGTAAGGCTTGGAAAACCGTAATTACCCATCATTTTTACACCGTATTTTTCATGTTTAATGACAAATCCCATTGTTTCGCCTGCAGCATCCTCATAAACCCCATCTGGCTTAATGGAACGAAACACTCTTATCTGATAGCCGCCATCACTCACAAGACTTCCATAGGATACAAACAGGTAATAATAACCAGATATTTCATCATATAAAATGTATGGTCCTTCCACCGAATTATGCAGTCCGCCAAGTAAATGCTTTCCGAAATAGGTATCCACACCATTTTCCTCATCTGCTTCCGGATGAATTGGATATCCTGTCTGCTCATCAATTTCTAAAATGAAGATCCCACCAGACCAGGAACCATAAGTCATCCACATCTTTCCGTCCGCATCATAAAACAGGGATGGGTCAATGCAGTTAGGCCAGAAGGAATGATTATAGGCCCCATTTTGCACATATCCCACTACAGGTGTCCCTTCTCCCATTATATCATTAAAATTGGTTTCCAGCACGGTTTTGCGATTAAATCCAGAATAGAGAATTGTGTCTACATAAGTATATGGTCCCTCTATTTTATCAGCCGTCGCAAAGCACAGATTGGATTTGACATAGGATGAGGTAGTACAAAAATACATAACGTATTTCCCCATTGCTTTATTATAAATTACATCTGGTGCCCAGACCGAATAACCACCTTCATCGTTCTTTCCTACATAATCAAAAGCACGATAATCCGTCCCGAAAAGATTATCAAATAAAGGATTCTTTTCATCCACTCCAGTGGCAAAGGACTTCCATTGTCGCAAATCTTCTGAAACCGCACCTTCCATGTGGGAACCAAAAATATAATATTTCCCATCTTCCCCTACGATAATGGAAGGATCGTGAACAGAAGCACTCACAGTAAAACCACCCTTTTGAATTTCCTCCAGCGTCTTTTCCCTGCCTCCACACCCAGCAAGTAACGCGGATATCATCATACTGCTGAGTAAAATTATTCTTGCTCGCTTCATAACTTTTTTATTTACCATCTCCCACTCCCATCTATACAATTAACGTTTACGAACTCTTAATCCAGAGTTTCTACTACTGCCAGTCCGCTTCCCCAGATTGCAGCGCCATCTTCCGACAGAGCAGTAAAGGTCATAACATATTTTTTACCAAACTCATCATATTCCTTTGAAAACACACCTGTATAGGTAACATTATCAATGGTAAGATTTGCTGTATGATCGCCCTTAAGCTTCCATCTTCCCTCGGCATCACCAGTGATTTTCCCATTTGAATACAAGGTAATATTAACCGATTCCTTTATCTCGTCGGAAATATCTCTTCCATGTTTAATCAACTTGTATGGACCCGCAATATCCTTTTTGGTATAGGCACCAATTGTTTCGCCGACATAACGATACGGTGACACCACCGGCCAGCCTTCCTTGTTAAAATACATCTGATGAACCCGAACCTGATGCGAATCCCCTTTTTTCTCAAATCGGGTATGAAAAATCAGAAAGTATTTTCCCGTTTCTTCTTCCAAAATTGCCGAATTATGTCCTGGTGAAACCAAACCTTTTCGTTTTTCACCTTCTTCTCCTTCTTGCCAAAGGAATTTATAATTGCCCATCAGCTTTACACCGTACTTGGCTGCTGCCTCATCATCAAAGAAGCTACCATTTGGTCCCTGACAATCAATCATATCGTTGCCGTTAGAGTCAAGATAAGGTCCATCTGGAGTTTTAGAACGGCAAACCCGTACATTGTAACCGCCATCAGCCCCTAGTCCACCAAAGGAAAGGAACATATAGTAATACTGTGTATCCGGATTATACATGACATAAGATGCTTCAATACGCAGGTGATTTTTGCCCAAAAGCTTCTTTCCATACCCACCTTCCAAAGGAAGTCCCGTTTCCCCATCCAGCTCCAAAATATAGATTCCGCCAGAGTAAGAGCCATACATCATCCAAAGTTTTCTCTCCTCATCAAAGAATACACAGGGATCAACTGCATTGGGATGAATTGTCGCATCATAGACATCACCATTTTCACTGGGCTCCTTACTCATCCCTGACTTTAACAGTAAACCCAGATTTTTATATGGACCTTCTACCGTGTCAGATACCGCCAGACCAATGCAGCCCAAGGGGCTGCTGCCTTCACAGTTACAGTAATACATATAATATTTGCCGTCCGCCAGCTGAATAACATCTGGTGCCCAGAAGGTTCCCGTCTGGGCCCAAACAAACGCTTCCTTCATTTCTGTCAAGGCATCTGGAATAATAGGGTTATTTTTTTTAACTCCGTTCCCGATAATCTCCCAGTTTATTAAATCAGTACTTTTGGCTCCAGCCAGGTGTGAGCCAAATATGTAATAGGCATCTCCAGCCTTGACCACCGATGGGTCATGCACCGATACATCGGAAAATTTTATATTAATTTCTTCTTTTGCCGTTAAGGAAATATCATTAAATCCTTCGCTGGTTCCACAACCAGCCAAACCCATCACTGTACATAACCCCAAGATACCAAGAATTTTTCTTTTCGTTCCTGCTCCCATCTGTATACCTCTCTTTGCTCTATTCACCTTTCTAATCATGCCGCTCTCTCACACTTTTCATCTTAAACTCCCATCTGTGCGCTCCTGCGCACGTACAAATCAAGATGTTGAAAGGACAGTTTTACCGTTCTTTCAACCTAACTAATAGAAAAAACTGGTTTTCCATCCTCATCCCATCTAACCTTCATAAGCATGGCATGGCGGTTAGGATTGTATAGCGGATCTCCTTCTATTTCCCACTCAAGTCGTCCATGATAAACCATAATAGCATTTCCCTCTTCATCCGTGGTAAAAGAATTATGTCCCGGTCCAAAAACTCCTTTTTCTTCATTCGATGTAAGTACCGGTCTTGGTTCCTTTGTCCATGAGCGCGGATCTAGAAGGTCCGTCTTTTCATCTGCCCACAGCATGCCCATACAATAAGCAGCACCAGTTTCACTGGCTGAATAGGTAAGATAAATTTTACCGTTGTTTTTTATCACCGCTGGACCTTCATTCACCCAGAAGCCCACACGCTCCCACTCATAATCCGGTGTCGTCAAAAGTACCTGTGCCGTTCTCAGCTTACATGGTGTCTCCATCTCGCTAATGTACAGGTTGGAAATTTGTTTTCCAACCCCTACTTTTTCCGCCCATACATAATAGTGCTTCCCTCTGTTTTCAAACACCGTGGCGTCCAACGAAAATGCTTTAAAAGAAAACTCATCGCCATCCGCTCTCTGCATTTTCCCCTTTTCCACCCAGGTTCCAATCAGGGGATCCTCATCACTGCACTCCAGTACATAAGGACGAATCTTCCAGACATTCTCCTGTTCACCCCCGGCAAAATATATGTACCATTTCTCGTCCAGATAGTGAATCTCAGGTGCCCAAATATGCTCGCTCATTGGTCCGCTTTCGTGTTTATCCCAGATCCGTATCTCCTCTGCACTTGTTAAATCTGCCAAATGCTTTGCCCGCCGAAGCACAATGCCATCATAAGCTGGGACGGAGGCCGTAAAATAGTACCACCCATCCGTGTGGCGGTAAACATATGGGTCCGCACGCTGCAATATCCACGGCTCATTAAATTTAAGTTGGTTTTGGTTATTCATTTTTGACTCCTCCTGTGCGCTTTTGCGCACCACCATACACTGCTGTGTCCTTCATTTTCCCCACAAACTGCTTTTCGGTTCGAAACTCCAAGATATGTAATGGTTGACCAAGAAACAATCTTTTTTTTCTTTCTTTCTTTTTCTTTCTTAGTATTTCTTAGTCTTTCTTCTTTTTTTAATTCATTATAAACTATTTTAGTTTTATCTAAATTATAGACGAGGATTTTGGTTTTTGCAACCGCTTTTTCAATAAAAATAAGAAAAACCTTGGGATTTTTGAATTTTCATCAACCTTCACAAAGTTTTCCTTATGTTTTTGTTAAATATTTTACCAGACTTTAAATTGGTTATTCTTTTTTATGCCATCAAAATACGACGGAAATTCTTCTTCCCACGTTTTACAACCATCCCGCCTCCTTCAAACACAGCTTTGTCAAATTCCTGTTTAAAATCAGATATCTTCTCCCCCTCAACAGTAACACCACCTTGTTCCACGGCACGTCTACCTTCAGAGCGGCTTGGTACTAATTCCGCTTTTACTAAAACAGAAACAATATCAATTTTATCATTTTCAAAGTCAGCATCTGTCAACTCTGTAGTTGGCATATTTTCCGCATTTCCGCCAGCAAACAGGGCTCTTGCACTTTCCTGGGCCTTGATGGCTTCTTCCTCATAATGAACCAATTTTGTCAGTTCATATGCCAGAATTTCCTTTGCCTGATTTAACTGACTTCCTTCCCACTGATCCATTTCATTAATCTGTTCAATTGGCAGGAATGTGAGCATTCGGAGACATTTAAGCACATCTGAATCAGCAACATTCCGCCAGTACTGGTAGAATTCGAAAGGGGTTGTCTTATTAGGATCAAGCCACACCGCACCCGACTGGGTCTTGCCCATTTTCTTTCCCTCGGAATTAAGCAAGAGGGTAATGGTCATAGCGTAAGCATCTTTTCCCAGCTTACGACGGATGAGTTCCGTACCTCCCAGCATGTTGCTCCACTGGTCATCACCACCAAACTGCATGTTGCAACCATATTTTTCATAAAGAGCAAGGAAGTCATAGCTCTGCATAATCATATAGTTAAATTCTAAGAAGCTTAAACCTTTTTCCATTCTTTGCTTGTAACACTCGGCTGTCAGCATACGATTTACACTAAAATGAGGACCTACTTCTCTTAGTAATTCGACGTAGTTTAAGTTCATAAGCCAGTCTGCGTTGTTTACCAAAAGGGCTTTGCCTTCCGAAAAATCAATGAATTTGCTCATTTGTTCTCTGAAACGGTCGCAGTTATACTGGATGGTCTCAACCGTCATCATTTGACGCATGTCGGAGCGCCCTGATGGATCTCCAATCATTCCAGTACCGCCGCCTACTAAAGCAATTGGTTTGTTGCCGGCCATTTGAAGGCGTTTCATGAGGCACAGTGCCATGAAGTGACCTACATGAAGGCTGTCTGCAGTGGGATCAAAGCCAATGTAAAAAGTGGCTTTTCCTTCATTGATTAGTTCTTTGATTTCTTCTTCGTCTGTTACCTGGGCGATTAAACCACGGGCTACTAATTCTTCGTATAAAGTCATTTGCATTCTCCTTTTCGTTATGAAAGTTTTACTGGCTACACACTACTCCGCTGTGCTCCGTCTCGGTCACGGGCTTCAAAAACCCCATAAGTGCGCTTTTGCTGATTTACAAAATTTTGCACGGCTCATTGGACACCGTGCAAAAGGCCCCCGTCCTGTAAAAGGACGAGAGCCTGAATCTCGTGGTACCACCTAATTTTCGCAAGCAATGTATTGCCTACCTCTTCTGCCGATAACGTGGCATAATTCCGTCATAGCCTACTTGCAGCTTTTTGCTCTTGTGAGTACATTCACTCTCAATTCTGCTTTCGATATGAAGCTCAAAGATGTATTCATAGTCAGCGCTTCATGCACCTCTCATCAACCGGTTGCTTTCTGTATGGCTTACTCACTACTACTCTTTCTTATCCTAGCTGTTTTCTTTATAACTGATTTGATTATAGCATCTTAAAGACATTTGTCAAGGGGGGATTGTTCAACATCACGCATTAATACTTTGAAATTCCCTCAAATACTGCATTGCAGCTTCTTCTGAAAGACCACATTTCTTTTCAAGCTTAGCTATTATAAGGTCTTCCGGCATATTGTCTTCCGTATAAGACTCTATAAAATCCTATTTCCTGCATTTATGGTCCGGTTCAAAATTTTCAAAGATAAACAAATCAAAGTCGCCTTTTATTTCCTCTAGCTCCTGTCTTGACTTAACTGTCCAGGCAACCGAAAGACTCTTGTAAATCGTTCTACATATCCGTCTTGAACATTCATCCCGATATCGGCAATCATAAGCGATGAAGTCTGGCTTGGATAAAAAGTTAAAAAACAGATGTCCCAGCCACCACATCACAAATCGTTTATCGCCATCTCTAAAAAAATCAGTAGAAAGCTGGCCTCGGACAATCTGAGGAGCATTTTTTCGAAACCATGCTACTGCAAGGGGATGAAAGGATTCCACACAATATATACCTTTGTATTCTTGTAAAAGTTCATAGGCATATTGACAGACTGTTGTGTTACCATCCTCACACTTAATTTCAACAATCAAAGGAACTTGACCGCTTACCAGCTCCAATACATCCTCAAGCTTAGGAATTTGTTCTTTGGAATTATACAAGGTAAACTGTTGAAGCTCTTCATAGGTATATTCATTCAAGTAATGGTCTGCTCCACAAACCCGCTTCAGGTTTTCATCATGAAACACTACGGGAACCAAGTCTTTTGACAGCTGCACATCCAATTCGATTCCATATCCTTTTTCTACCGCATTATGAAAGGCCTTCATTGAATTTTCCGGGGCAATTTTTTTGTCCCCATGAAAGCCCCGATGCGCATAAAAATATCCCATCAAATTGTCATAGGATGGTCGGTTAAGCATCTGCGGCATAATAGCCAATAAATATAAAACAAGTAAAATCAACAAAATAAATCCAATTATATACACCGCAGTCATCTCAAGCTCCTTCCTATAATGTCAAGCCCTAAATTGTTGATTTTTCAGGCTTTTTCTTAAATAGTTACCTCTATAAACAGAGCTAAAAATGTATGACAGTCATTGTATCTTGTACTGAATAGTTAAAAGAAGGTACATTTATAAAG
>JAVBLX010000020.1:0-6267 GCA_031553075.1 Acetivibrio sp. | reverse complement strand
CTGGCATTCGTAGGAGTGCCGAAAGAACTTAGACTTTAAAAATTTGCGTTACCCCCACAAAAAGCTGTTGTTTGAGCATCAGAGAGTCCTGGTCTAGATACACTCAAGTGCGAGTGACAGTTTTTGTGGGGGTGCCTTTAGCAAATTTTTAAAGTCTTAGTTCTTTCGGTGCTTCTACGCTAGCCAGAAATCTTTCGCATGCGAGCCGTTTTCAAAGGAAGCCGTTTCTGGGAGGCACTGATTCACCCGCTCTTTCGGCGTTCGAAGCCTATATCTCAGGAGCGTTCTCTCACCAGCTAAACACAAAATTATTCTCTAACCCATCAAGTCATCCAGAATATGGGAGGGGACTTTCAAGTTGCCGCGGCCGATGCCTAGCTTAATGTCTGGTTTTGCGGAGCCGTGGAAGTCGGAGCCACCGGAGATTTTTAGGTGGAGACTGCGGGCCAGGGAGATGAGGAAGGGTTCTTCATTGCTGACGTTGCTGGAATGCATGGCTTCCAGACCTTCCAGGCCAAAGGAGACCAGCTGTTCTATTAGGTCTTTTAGTTCCCGCTCGGTTAGGTGATAAAGGAGGGGGTGGGCTAGAATGGGGATGCCGCCAGCGTCCAGAATCAGGGAAATGGCTAATTCAGGGGACATGTATTTACGGCCCACGTAGTAAGGACCGTCGGCTCGTAGATATTTATGGAAGGCATCCTGTCGATCTTTGCAATAGTGCTGTTCTACCAGATACTGGGCGAAATGGGAACGGGTGACGACGGATTCTCCGGCCAGTGCTGTGAGGGCATCCATAGAAACATCCAGACCGGCATTTTGCAGATTTAAGATCATTTTGGCATTGCGGCTGTCACGTTCAGCTACAGCGGAATCCAGAGCTTCGATAAGGGGGGGATGTTCGTGGTCAATAAAAAGTCCGAGGATGTGAATGTCGGATTGCTTGTAGGCAGCGGAAAGTTCTACGCCGGGGATTACTTGAATTTCTTTGCCTTGTTTTCTCAGGTTTTCTGCAGCATCCAATGCTTCGGGAATGCCTTTTACCGTGTCATGATCGGTGAGGGCAAGTGCGGCAAGGCTGATTTGGGCACCAAGTTCTACAACCTGGGCGGGGGGCAAGGTTCCGTCTGAGGCATTGGAGTGGACGTGCAGGTCTACATATTCCATGGTAAAGCTCCTTCCAGTGAAGTTTTGTCGTATTTAAGTGCAGTGGTTTCACTTATGCAAGCAAGTGAAATTACAAACGCCAAGAGTGAAAGATGGAAGAATGGGTATTTCTCTTCACTCTTTTATTTATAGTATAGCAGATTCTTTTGGAAAAGTCATAAATATATCGCTCCTTAGGTATATTTACCAATTCCCATTAATATATTTAAATTGACAAAGGCATGTTTACAGTTGCAGTGTGGGCAGTACGGTGCTGCAATGGGCTGTGGAAATGGAGGTTGATTTTGGGGCGATTAAGGAGAATGACAAAGGCATTGCTGGCATCTTACGTAATCACGGGATTATTTCTGATTATACTGGCATTTGTTCTGTATAAGCTGGAGCCACCATCGGGAGTGATTCGGGTGGGGATTATATTTTCTTACATATTTTCTCCTTTTATAGGTGGAATGATTATGGGAAAAGGAGAAAAGGCAAGACGGTTTCTTTGGGGGTTATTACTGGGAATAGCATATTTTATTATTATTTTTATAATATCCTTGTTGCTTAATAAGAATGTTTTTGGTGAAGCGGGAACAATGGTAACAGTACTGTCTATGTGTATGCTGGGAGGTATGCTGGGAGGTATGATAAGCTGAGAAAAAAAAACTTCCTATCTGGAAAGAAATGTGATATACTCTTAGAAGTATGAAACGGAGTGTAGGATCTGACACTACCGGAAGGATAAAGGAGGTACATAATATGAAACACATCAAAACATTAAATACAAAAAATTTAAAAGAGTCTATGAAAAAAGGTGGCTGTGGCGAATGCCAGACATCTTGCCAGTCTGCCTGCAAAACATCTTGCACAGTAGGAAATCAGAGCTGCGAGAATAAATAAGCAGATATGGCTTTTATGACATATTGTTATTCCCCAAAACGAGGCGGCATTATGCGCCTCGTTTTTTGAGGAGCTGGCATAATATTTTTTCCTTGAAGGTGCAGCAATATACTTTTTGAAACCTCGGCGTAGCCTGCAACTCCTACGCTTTTTCGTTTGCACTTTCGAATAATCATCCGCACCGATTGGTTTGGTTATTTAGATGATACACTAAATAGCGCGGAATTAGTTAGAAGTCTTTGCTTGAGTGCAAAGAAAGGTCAGAATTGGCCGGAAGGAGATTGACGTGGTACATCAGTATAAAAACAATGGATATAATATCGTCTTAGATGTAAATAGTGGATGCGTCCATGTAGTAGACGATTTGACATATGATATTATTTCGGTATATGAAGCGATGAAGACAGAAGATATCATAGAAGAAATGTGCAAGCGATATGAGAAGGATAACATATCAGATAACGAAATCAAAGAAGTTTTGGCTGAAATAGAAGAATTAAAAATAAGTGAAAGTCTTTTCACAGAAGATATTTATAGGAATTATATAATTGATGTAAAGAAAAGAAAAACAGTGGTGAAGGCACTTTGCCTTCATATTGCCCATGATTGCAATTTGAAATGTCGTTATTGCTTTGCAGAAGAAGGAGAATATCAGGGTACAAGGGGGCTTATGTCACTGGAAGTCGGGAAAAAAGCGCTTGATTTTCTGATTGCGAATTCTGGCAATAGAAGAAATTTGGAAGTGGACTTCTTTGGTGGAGAACCGCTGATGAATTTTAATGTGGTAAAACAGTTGGTAGCATACGGAAGGGAGCAGGAAAAAATCTATGATAAAAATTTCCGGTTTACCTTAACCACCAACGGTGTTTTGCTGGATGATGAGGTGCTGGAGTTTGCCAATAAAGAAATGGCAAATGTGGTTTTGAGTATAGATGGGCGAAAAGAGATTCATGATTATATGCGACCTACAAGAAATGATAAGGGGAGCTATGAATTGGTATTGCCTAAGTTTCAGAAGGTGGCGGAGAGCCGTAATCAGAATAACTATTATGTAAGAGGGACCTTTACTCATCATAATACGGATTTTTCTAAGGATGTACTCCATCTGGCAGATTTGGGTTTTAAGCAGATTTCGGTGGAACCGGTAGTATCCCCATCAACGGAAGCCTATGCAATTAAAGAAGAGGATATACCAGTTATATTTGCGGAATACGATGCTTTGGCAAAAGAAATGCTTGCAAGGAAAAAAGCAGGGAAGGATTTTAATTTCTTCCATTTTATGATTGATTTGACAGGAGGCCCTTGTGTAGCTAAGCGGTTATCTGGATGTGGTTCCGGGACGGAGTATTTGGCTGTGACACCATGGGGCGATTTATATCCTTGTCACCAGTTTGTAGGAAATGAAGCGTTTTTAATGGGAAATGTATTTGATGGTGTAAAGCGTACGGATCTTCAAGACTGTTTTAAGGAATGCAACGTTTATTCCAAGCCGAAATGTCAGGATTGTTTTGCGAAGTATTACTGCAGTGGCGGTTGTGCGGCTAACTCTTTCAATTTCCATGGTAATATAAATGATGCTTATGATATTGGCTGTGAGCTGCAACGGAAACGGGTAGAGTGCGCCATTATGATAAAAGCCGCTGAAGCAGAGGCGTAGGACAAGTTGTTTATGTCCTAGTGACAAAATTTTTGTTTTGTGGTATATTGTTTCGGGATGCATCCTTCACAACTTTTTGTGCTGCTATGTAGCATAAAAAAGTGTGTAAGACTCCCAAAACGGTGCTGTTACAAAATGAGAAA
Source organism: Acetivibrio sp. (assembly GCA_031553075.1). Lineage (GTDB taxonomy): Bacteria > Bacillota > Clostridia > Lachnospirales > Lachnospiraceae > DIGJ01. Next base: position 2,421 of record JAVBLX010000020.1, on the reverse strand, counting down.
CATAAATAAAGGAGATAAGAGAATGAGGGATTCAAAGAAAGGCTGGCTGCATATACTTATTATAGTGGCAGCAATTGCATTGTTCACCTTCGTGGCCATAGTCGGAGTTGGCAAAGGACACAAGGGAAGTGCGGAAAACATCCGCTTAGGACTGGATTTAGCCGGTGGAGTAAGTATTACGTATGAAGCAACGGAAAAAAATCCAACGAAAAAAGAAATTACAGATACACAGTATAAAATGCAGAAGCGTGCGGAAACTTACAGTACTGAGGCAGAAGTTTACGTAGAAGGTGATAGAAGAGTTACGATTGACATACCGGGCGTTACCGATGCCAATGCGATTTTAACTTCTCTTGGTAAGGCTGGTTCCATTCAGTTTATTGACGAGTCTGGCGCCATTGTTATTGATGGTTCTGACATTGAAGATGCAGAAGCAATGGTACAAAAAGGAAGCACCGGATTAAATGAAGATGTTGTGAAGCTTACCTTAAACGGCAGTGGAAAGAGCAAATTTGCCAAAGCAACGGCAGCTAATATAGGAAGACAGATTGCAATTGTATATGATGGAAACACTATTTCAGCACCCGTTGTCAATTCAGCAATTACCGATGGTGTGGCAATTATTAGTGGTCAGAAGACTTTTGCAGAAGCAGAAGAACTGGCATCCGTTATTCGAATTGGTGCCCTTCCATTGGAAATGAAGGAAATTCGTTCCAATGTAGTAGGAGCCAAGCTGGGGCTGGAAGCCATTAACACCAGTTTATTAGCAGGTGGGATTGGATTTGTCCTGGTTATTCTCTTTATGATATTCCTTTATCGGGTTCCAGGACTTTTGGCCAGTGTTGCCCTTACACTGTATCTGGCCATGGAGCTGGTTATCTTAAATCTCCTCGATGTGACCCTGACCCTTCCTGGTGTCGCGGGTATTATTCTATCCATCGGTATGGCGGTGGATGCCAATGTAATTATCTTTACCCGTATGAGGGAAGAGCTTTATACCGGTAAAACCATACGTTCCTCGATTAAGTTGGGATTTGAAAAAGCATTTTCCGCTATTATCGATGGAAACCTGACCACCTTAATCGTAGCCGCAGTACTTTACTTTAAAGGTTCCGGTACAATTAAGGGCTTTGCTACTACACTAGCAATTGGTATTCTTTTATCTATGTTTACCGCTTTGGTAGTAACCAAATTCTTATTAAACGCTGTTTATAATGTAGGCGTGGATGATGTGAAGTATTATGGCGTACAAAAGCCAGTCAAAGTATGGGACTTTATCGGAAACTGGAAAAAGACCTATGCATTATCTGCAATTGTGATTATAGCCGGTCTTGTTATGCTTGGTGTAAATAAAGTAAATACTGGTCAAATCTTAAACTATGGTCTGGATTTTAGAGGCGGAACTTCTACGGAGATTACCTTTAACAAAACTGTAACCAAAGATGTTCAAAAGGATATAGAAGCCCTTTTTGAGAAAATTTCTGGTTCAACCGTGGCTATTTCAAAGGTTCAGGATGAAGATGTATTAATTGTAAAAACAAATGAATTATCCTTGGATCAGCGAAAAGAAGTAGAATCTAAGCTGATTTCAGATTTTGGCATTGATGCTGCGAATGATTTGAAAACAGAGAGCATCAGCGGTTCAGTAAGTGATGAAATGAAATCAGATGCAGTGACATCTGTTATCATCTCCACCGTATGCATGTTGATTTATATTTGGTATCGGTTTAAAGACTTTAAGTTTGGTGCCGGTTCTGTGGTTGCATTAGTACATGACGTATTGTGGGTGCTTACCGTTTATGCGGTATGTGCTGCCTTTATTACCGTTGGAAATACCTTTATTGCATGTATGCTTACCGTTGCGGGATATTCGATTAATGCGACAATCGTAGTATTCGACCGTATTCGTGAAAATAAAGGTGAGACCCGTAATAAAGAAATGCTGGCTCATATTGTAAATAAGGCAATTAGTGATACCTTGACCCGAAATGTAAATTCAACCATGACGACGTTAATCATGGTTGTAATGTTGGCAGTCTTGGGAGTTTCTTCAGTTCGGGAGTTTTCAATTCCAATGATTGTGGGTATTATCGGTGGAGCATATTCTTCCATTTGTATTTCAGGAACCTTTTGGTACTATTTGAAGGTTAAGTTTGAGAAAGATATTAGATAAAGATAGGAAAAAGTAATCAGAGCGAGTATCATTTGTGCTTTGATTACTTTTTATTTTGTGTTTCTAATCACACTACACTCTTGGGAGTTAGTATTGAACTAGGTTTTGAAAACCGGACGCAGCCCAGGAAAGGTTCGGCGGGAACGTGGGGGATGGGATGGAAAAAAATCCACCTTCGCAGGGCAAGAAGGTCTAGGGCAAAGCATCTGGACTGTGGCTGGTTACGGGCCGGGCTCCATGGTGCATCC
>JAVBLX010000069.1:0-73658 GCA_031553075.1 Acetivibrio sp. | reverse complement strand
GCCCTTTTTACTGTTCTTTTCACGGATTTATAGTAATTATACGCCCATTTGAGCAATAAATCATCCCCTTTTTGAAATTCATTCTAATCAGAGTGGAACTTAATCTCAAAAAGTGGATGTTAGCTTGAATATTAATCTTTTATTATAAATTTTAAGGCTCTGGATTTTAAGGTCCCTAAATTTTTCTAAATTTTGCAAACACCTTAATCCTTTTATTAATTAGCCTTGAAGCATTTAAAAAGCGGCTGCTATAAAATATAATTGTATTTTACACACAGCCGCTTTTAACTAAAAACCTTGCTTTTTACCTAAAAACCCTTGCTTTTCAATCAAATTATCAGCAAAAAAACTTAAAGAACAAATCCCCTTACAGCCTCCTCTAAATCCGTTGCTGTATGCATCGTCTTGTCCAGATTCTGCATAACTGACTCTGCATTGAGGGCAATCTTACCAACCTGATCTGCTACAGTGGCCGTTGTCGTTGCTCCTTCATTGGCTGCTCTGGCGACCTCTTCAATGGTTGTAACCACCGCCTGAATGGAGGCCTGCAGTTCTTCAGAAACAGAGCTTAGATCCGTTGTCATGTCATCAACATCCTGGGCCGCTCCACTGTAATCATCGGTTGCTTCTAACATGCTGCTATAGTCGCTGCCTACATCTTTTTCCACATATTCCAAAAGCTTGTTAGCATCTCCAATCAAAAGATCCACCGATTTAACAACCACATTGGCAATCTCCAAAATCTGAGTTGCTGTTCCCTTGGAATTTTCTGCCAGGTTGCGAATTTCATCTGCTACCACCGCAAAGCCTTTTCCTGCTTCTCCAGCCCTTGCTGCTTCAATCGCGGCATTTAATGCCAGCAGGTTGGTTTGGCTTGCAATACCTAAGATCGCATCTGCAAGAGAGTTTACCTGTTCTACACCCTTGGCATCCTTGAGAGAGGCCTGCAGGCTGTTTTGTATGGTCATAAAAGTAGTATCTGCCTTCTCTTTTGAAGCTGTAAAGTCTTTCTTTAGGGCATGAGCACGTCCTGCAATATCGCCAGCCATTTTAGCACCTTCCTGAGACCTTTTAGAGACTACTTCTACAGCATTATCAATTTCCACTGCTGTGGCATTCAGCTCTTCTGAAGAAGCCGCCGTCTCTTCCATGCCGGCTGAAAGCTCCTCGGTCGCCGCTGAGATTTCCTGAATGTTGCCGTTTAATTCATTAAACCGCTGGGTAGAAACCTTTGACATTGCGATTAAATCCTTGCTGGATACCACTATTTGGCTGATTATCTTATGCATATTTTCCTTCATAAAGTTTAAAGAATGGGAAAGCTTGCCAATCTCATCCTTCCGCTTTAAAAGCTTTTGATTCATAGCAATAGTCAGGTCGCCATTGGAAATGGCTTCTGCTAATTTTTGAAGCTGTCCCACCCCAGTTGTAATGCCTAACGTAATTATTAGTGCAAAACCAATGGATATCGCCATTGCAAGTATAATCGTTGCAATTAACGACATTGTTGAAGAATTATATTCAGAAGTTCCTTCGTCAGCAACTTTCTTCATCTGATTTGTATTCCAGTCCAGCATAACTGCAATGATGTTGAATACCTCTGTTCTTGTCGTCCGATAATCACCATCTCCTATTAACTTTGATGCTCCAGCAAAATCCCCTGCTTTTGCTAACTCCTGAATAGGTACCAGGGTGGCAACAAATGAATCAAATGTCTTTCTTAATTGCTCCAGATTTGTTGTGTCCTCTACGTTTCCATTCAGATAGGTTTCGTATTCGCCCATTAGGGCATGAACACTATCAATAGCCTTTGTTGTATTGGCTATTCTTTCATCTATTTCATCTTTAAAATACTCATTGGGTAGATTTGCCATTTCGCCACGAATATCTCTGACCGCTGAATCAATATCACTAATTGCTGATAAACTCAAACCACAGATATACATTGCATCCTGTCCGCTGTTAAGAGTTCCCATGCTTGTATGACTTGTAATCCCTAAAAACACCATACATATCATTGCAATGCCAAACCCAAGGGTAAGCTTTAAACCAATTTTCAAATTATTCATGTGCATTTCCTCCTTTTGTGTAAATATGCCTCTCATGATCAACAATTATAGTAATATTTTACTGCGTTTTACAAAAAACCAACCCTTTATCGATTCTTTTCAGATAAATAGTACTAATTGTCAACATTCTCCATTACAAATATACATTACACTCTTGTCCGCTGTCGAGATTCTCCCTATTGTCAGAGATTACCATTCTCAAAAACGCCATGCAAACCATCGCAAATACCAAAACCCAAAGCCTGTTTCATTTCGATTTTCAAATTCCGCATCCTTCTTTTCTCCTTTTTCTGTAATATTTTGTCTTTTTTTACCAAGTTACATTTTAATTATAATCCTAATTTCACAAAAACGCAATATTTTTTTCTTACTTTTCATTAAAATCGATATAATTATTATTTTTTTAATAGAATGTATGTTCAATCAACAACAGAACGCTATTGTTTCCGGTAAAATCTGTTTTTGCAAGAACTTTATTCTTATATTTGCATTATTTTTTATTTTTTGTAAAAACACATGTATTTATCAAAAAATAAACTCTTTTTTTACGCAACAAAAATGGGCGTTCAGCATCTTAATGCTTTGCACCCATTTTTAAATCAAAAAATATCTATTTCCCTCTTTGTGATTGTTTTTCCTTGTTACTTTCTGCCAATAGCTTCCGCTCCAGATAAGAATAGGAAACCATCAATAGAAGCGCTGCTCCAATCCAACCAATACCATCTGCCAGATAAACCCCCCATCTACCAATAAACACAGGGAGCAAGAGTACGGATACCATTCGGAGTCCCAGCTCAATAAAACCAGAAATCATGGGAACAAAGGTTTTTCCCATCGCCTGCAAGCCAGAGCGGTGGATATACAGCATATAAAGTGGCAGCAGGCAAAACGCCATTCCCACCATATTCCGATAACCAATTTCTTTAATCTGGGCAATCTCTTCCGGGTTTCCAGTTACCAGTATGCCGATAAAAAAACGTCCAAACAACAGAAAAATACCAGCAATCACCAGGGAGCTTATGATTGATATCCTGCGGACCATTCGCATGCCTTCCTTCACCCTTTTGTAATTCCCTTTACCGAAATTTTGGCTGGCGAAGGTAGCCAGGGCACCATCAAGACCATATGCCACTATTTCCATCATGCCAAAATACTTCTTTGCCGCAGTGGTTCCTGCCACAAAAAGGGTACCATAACCATTAATTGCATACTGAATCACCAGACCTCCTACCGCAATCACACCATTACGAAAAGCAAGGGGCATTCCTAAGCGAAGCAGTTCCTTCCGACCTGTCGGATTTGAGGCAAAGTCTCCCTTTGAAAGCTGCACCTCTGGTATTGTACGAAGCTTGACAACACAGTATAAAAATGCAAACGCCCATGAAAGCACGGTTGCCAGGGCCGCACCACCAATTCCCATTCCAAATACGGCGATAAAAATCACATCTAAAGCAATGTTTAGTACACTGGAAATTACCATTCCTAACAAAGGGGTCTTGCTGTTCCCCAACGCCCTTAGGACCGAGCCTGACAAATTGTAAAAAAAGGTGATTAAAATCCCCCCAAACATCCAGTAAATAAATACCAGTGCATCACTAAGGATTTCCTCCGGCGTATGTAAAAGCTGCATAACCGGCCTGGCCACCACAATGCTTACGATTGTCATCAGCACTCCTGCTAAAAGCGTTATCTTGATTGCCGAGGCAATCCCCTTCCGAAGTCCTGGCAAGTCCCCTGCACCAAACCGCTGTGCAAAAAAGATCCCAAACCCCTGGGTAAGTCCCAGTATAATACTAATAATCATCCAGGTGAGAAATCCGGTTGCGCCAACAGCGGCAAAGGCATTGACGCCAATCAAATGTCCTACCACTGCACTGTCTACCACGCTATAAAGCTGTTGCAGCATAGAACTTAACATAAATGGAATTGCAAATGAAAATATCAGACCAAAGGGTTTCCCTTCCGTCATGTCTTTTGTTGTACTCATAAAATTATATCCTCCCATACTCCGCTTTTATATGCCTGTGCGTAGATGGCTCATACACAAGCTGCTAAGGGAGGGACGAATCCCGCCCTGCAATCATAAACACCGTTTAAAAATCACAGGGCAGCTACGCCGGTATCTCTTTCTGTCCGGAGTCTGCTTATCATACTCAACCTGGCCTTTTCTTCATTTCGACATGTTCATATTATGGTTAATATCTTATCCGTTAATATCCTTTGCCATTAACAATACATATACTGCCAATATGATATTATCTATGCTGCTGTATTTTTTCCACTAACTCACTTTTTGGTATTCCACCGACGATTTTATCCACCACTTCACCATTTTTAATAAACATCATGGTTGGAATGGACATAATCCGGTAACCTCCTGGTACATTAGGATTATCATCAACATTCATCTTGCCGATTTTAACCTGGCCAATGTATTCCTCTGCCAACTCCTCTACAATAGGAGCCATCATTTTGCAAGGGCCACACCAGTCTGCGTAGAAATCTACCACAACCAGTCCCTCTGCCTCCAATACTTCTCTTTGAAAGTTTTCATCCGTAAATTTAAATCCCATTTTTCCTCCAATTTCCGTGCCTTTAGCTATGAATTTCCATTGCCCTGCACTTTAAAATTATTTTTTCTTTTTATTTTTAGTATTTACAATGTTGGAAACCTCATCCCATGATTTTTTCAATTCCAGGGCTTTTTTGTCCAGTTTCCGGTTCTGACTCAGCTTCTGGCCTATGGATTGTCTAAACGTTGGTTTCATGCCATGCACTCTCCTCACGTAATTCCATAATAGTATATGCAGAATGCTTCCTTTCTATTTTTTAATTCATTTTCCTGCTTGCCACCAGACGATTGATTGGAACGCCTTGAGAAGAAAATCTTTCTTCATATTCTGTCATAATATTTCCGCCAACGTAGATGCTATTATGAAGGTCGTAGGTATAATTGTCCACTCTCCAGCCAGCCTCCACCACTTCTTCCAGAGAAAAATCAAACAGGGACCGATTGTCGGTCTTAAACTCCACTACCCCATCTGGAGCAAGGATTTGGTCATACCGCTGAAAAAATTCCCGTGAGGTGAGTCTCCTCCTGCTATGCCTGTCCTTGGGCCAGGGATCGGAGAAATTCAGATATATCTTCTCCACCTCACCGTTCCCGAAGACCTGGTCAATGACTTCAGCGTTCATACAGAGGTAATACAGGTTATTGATTTCAACCTCTTCCCGCTTGTCAAGTGCCCGGATTAATACACTGGAATACTTCTCAATACCAATGTAGTTAATATCAGGGTTCTTCATAGCCTGCGTCTGAATAAATATCCCCTTTCCCATCCCTATTTCGATGTGAATGGGATGGTGGTTGCCAAATACTTCACTCCATCTTCCATTCTTAGTTTCCGGTAGCTGAATCACATGCTCATCTGCTGCAATTCGCTCATTGGCACCTGGTATATTCCTTAAACGCATAGTTTCTCCTTCACAGATTCAAAGATTTCTTATATTTTTCATTATTGCAATTATAAGCCCCTAAAATGAAACTGTCAAATATCTTTTTCTACCTATTATGATATACTATCATAATCAAGCAAAGCCTTTTAAACATGCTAAGAAGAAGTTAAGAAAAAGTTAAGAAGAACGAAAAAGATTAAATTTTTTATAAAAAGCACTAGTATTTTTATAAAAAAAGTGTATTATTGAATTTGAACTCACCCTAAAGAGAAGGAGGTCGTGGGAAAATGAAGGAAGTAATAAATCTTTTGTATGATATCGAAGAAAAAGCGAATGCTATCATAGATCAGACGTCTTTAGAGAAAAAGGCGCTACACGAACAATTGCTCAAGGACATCGAATCTTCAGATTCCGAAATCAATGCCGCTACTCGTGATAAAATTAAGTCACTCCAAGAAAAGATGAGCGGCGAGATAAAAGAAGAACACAAACAGATGATTTCAAACTATGAAACCCTCCTAACTAACCTAAGTGCAAACTTCGAAAAAAACCAGGAAAATTTCGTAGAAGATCTGTTTCAAAAAATTATAGGAGAGTGATTCAGATGTTTGGAAATCTTTTGTCCTACAGCGGAATTGTAACCAAGTCCAAAGCACTGGGTGCGAAGTTATTAAAACCGGAGCAATACGAAACTTTGGCAAATTTAATCTCTGTACCTGAATTTGTCAACTATTTAAAAAGTCAGCCCGGTTACCAGGAATTATTGACCGGTTATGACGAACGTTCTTTACACCGTAACAAGCTGGAACAGATTATTAACAATTCACTTTATTTGGATTATGCAAAACTTTTTCGTTTTGCCAACAGGGACCAGCGTGAAGGTCTTGACATCATTTTTTTTCGATATGAGATCAACGCTCTTAAGTCATGCTTAAGAAGTTTATATACTTCTAATATTACATTGGATTTTTCCCTGTTTGAATCCTTTTTTAAGAAGCATTCCAAGCTTGATATTATTACCCTTGCAGAGTCCCATACGCTGGAAGAGTTTATCGGTTATTTGAAAGATACGGATTATCATAGTCTGTTTCAACGTGTTCACCAGACCACCGCTGGCACTTTGGCAGATTTTGAAGTACAGCTTGATATTTACTATTTCAACACCGTTTGGAAGCTTCGGAAACACGTTTCCAACCGTGCAGAGCAGAAAGCCTTTACTGACATTATTGGAAGACAGATTGATTTATTAAATCTCTTGTGGATTTATCGCTCCAAGAAATATTATGATGTGGATTCTGCTCAAATTTATTCGTCCATAATACCAGTCCACTACAAGCTGACATCGGACCAGCTAATAAACATAATTGAATGCGGAAGTCTGGATGAGTTTACGAATTTAGTACAAAATACTTGTTATCGTCAAGAAAATCTTGATGTTAATAGTTCGAGCTTTTCCATCGAAGGTTTGTACCGTCAGGTAATTACAAAATTATATCGTTCCGGCATGCGGAAATACCCCTGGTCCATGTGTTCCCTCTATCAGTATCTTCACATGAAAGAGCTGGAAATTGACCAGATTACCACCATCCTGGAATGCGTACGATATGGTTTGGATCCTTCTGATGCACTGAATTACATTTTCACATAAAAGGAGGTCTGAAATTTGGTTGAGAAAATGAAATATATCAATATTACCGGACCTAAACATGATATTGACCGGATTGTTGATATATATTTGGACAAATACGAAATCCATCTGGAAAATGCTTTGGCAGAGCTTGGAACCGACCAGGCAGTGCGTCCTTTCTTTGAACTGAACTCTTACAAAGAAGTCCTCAGCATGTCGACTTTTTTAGTAGACCGGATCAGCGCCAAAACGTTCCCGGCTGATGATATTATGACCGGCGAAGAAGCGATTCGTGCTATCAAAAGAGCTTATTCCAAGGTGGAAACCTTGAGTGACAAAAGACTTGCACTGATGGAAGAAGAAAAACAGCTATCCCTTTTACAGGATCAGCTCCAGCCATTCCGGGTATTTGATTTTGATTTAGAAAAGATTCAGCAGTTTCAATTTATCCACACTGGCTTTGGACGGATAACTCCTGAATACTATAATCGCTTTACCCGCTACGTTTATGATAACTTGAATAGCGTTTTTTATGAATGTGAGCGTACAAAAGACTATATTTGGGGCGTTTATTTTGCTCCAGTTACTTCATCAGAACAGGTTGATGCCATTTATTCTTCTCTGCATTTTGAACATATTACATTATCTGCAGATTATAAAGGCACACCGGAAGAAGTTTATCAAGAATTAAAAATCAAACGAAATAGCATCCGCAAAAAAGCCGATGCCATAAAAGAAAAAATCAGCGAAACGCTCAATTTGCAAGCTCCTGAAATTTTGCTGGCCGATTTAACACTGCGGCGATTATCGGAGAACTTCGACATTCGAAAGCTGGCCGCCTGTACACAGGAAACAGCCAACCACAATTCTTTTTATATTCTTTGTGGATGGATGGGCAAAGCAGATGCCAAGGCATTTGTTAAAGAGGTTTCCAATGATCCAAACATATATTGTATTTTAGAAAATGATACGGAGCCAACAACCTCCACGCCACCTACCAAGCTTAAGAATCCAAAGATTTTAAAACCCTTTGAGATGTTTATCAAGATGTATGGACTGCCCGCTTATAACGAGATGGACCCAACCATCTTTGTGGCACTCACTTATACGTTTATCTTTGGAGTTATGTTTGGTGATGTGGGACAGGGCTTGTGCCTGGCTATTGGCGGATTCCTTTTATATCGATTTAAGAAAATGGATTTGGCCGCCATCGTTTCCATTGCCGGGATTTGGTCAACCGCCTTTGGTTTTATGTACGGGAGCTTATTTGGATTTGAAGAAATTCTTCATGCCGTTTGGCGAAGACCGATGGATAACATCACGTCAACCCTGATTACAGCCGTTGTTTTTGGAGTAGGGCTGATTTTGATTGCCATGGTACTAAATATTATCAATGCCATCCGTGCCCGCGACTGGGAACGCCTGTTATTTGATCCCAGTGGGATTGCCGGATTGATTATCTACGGTGGTGTTGCCGGATGTGTCGGACTCTATTTCCTTGGACACCCATTGCCAGCTACCATAGTATTAGCCATTCTCCTTGGATTGCCTCTCCTTTGTGTTTTCTTAAGGGAACCTTTGGGCAATCTGGTAGAAAAGAAGGACCACATCTTCCCACCGGGAAGCAAAGCAATGTTTTTCGTTGAAGCCTTTGTAGAACTCTTTGATGTGGTACTCAGTTATGCAACCAATACCATCTCCTTTGTCCGTGTCGGTGCTTTTGCACTGAGCCACGCAGGTATGATGGGCGTTGTCCTTTCACTGGCAGGTGCTACCCACCACGGTGGAGGAAATCCACTTGTAATCATTATCGGCAACATCGTAGTAATGGGCCTGGAAGGTCTTGTTGTCGGGATTCAGGTATTGCGACTTGAATATTACGAAATGTTCAGTCGTTTTTATAGAGGATCCGGTCGGGAATTTCGTCCTTTCCGGGCAAAACAAAATTAGTACATTACATTATTAGGAGGATTTTATTATGTTAACAAAAATCATTTTAGTGGCTATTTTAGTATTGAGTATTGCAGTACCTTTTGGTGTATATCTTTTAAGTGAAAAGAAAAAAGGCAGCTTAAAGGCAGCAATTGGATTTAACGCTTTATTTTTCTTTGGAACCTTAATTATTGCTGATATTATGATGTTTAGCGGAAATGTATCTGCCGCTTCTGAAACCGCAGCTGCTGCCAGCACAGAGGGCTGGAGATATCTGGCGGCAGCTCTCTCTACTGGTATGTCCTGTATCGGAGCTGGTATTGCCGTTGCAAGTGCTGCAAGCTCTGCTATCGGAGCACTCAGCGAGGACTCTTCTGTAATGGGTAAAGCTCTTATCTTCGTTGCTCTTGCAGAATCGGTTGCACTTTATGGATTATTGATTTCCTTCTCTATTTTAGGCTAATAATAATCAGTGACGTGCGCTGAAGCGCACAGACAGGAGCAATGTTTATGAAAATGTTTTTAATCAGCGATAATGTTGATACGCTCACGGGTTTGCGCCTGGCTGGCGTTGAGGGAGTTGTTATTCATTCCCAAAAACATTTGCGGGAACAGTTGGAAAAAGCATTTTCCAATAAAGAGATTGGAATTATTTTAATTACCGAGAAATTCGGACGTGAATTCCCTGACATTATCGATGAAGTAAAATTAAACCGAAGACTTCCCTTAATTGTGGAAATTCCTGACCGTCATGGAACCGGACGTGATCCAAATTTCATTATGAAATATGTAAATGAAGCAATTGGTTTAAAAATTTAGGGAGGGTTGCATCATGACTTTAGATGAGAAATTAGATGTCTTTTATCAGTCCAGCATCGAAGATGCTACCAAAAGAAGCGAAGAAATCATCTCGGAATATAAGGAGTCCTTACATAAGATGTATGAGGAACACCGGGAAAAAGCAGAGCAAAAGGCCGCTTTTTATTTAGAAGCAGAAACTCAAAAGCTGCTTCAGGAGAAAAACAAAACCCTGTCTGCGGAAACGATGGATTATAAAAAACGTTATAGTGAAAAGACCGAAGAATTAAAGGCTATCCTCTTTAAACAAGTTGAATTGCGTCTTATTTCTTTTATGAAAACGGAAGATTATGTAAATCTACTGGTAAGGCAAATTGAAAGTGAAGTAAAATTTGCTGGTAATGACCGTATCATAATTTATATTAATCCTACCGACGAGCATTTAAAAAGTACTCTGGAGCAAAAAACCAAAGCAGCATTAACCATCAGCTCCTTTGATTTTATGGGCGGGACACGTGCCGTTATTCAAGAGAAAAATATTCTTATTGATCATTCTTTTTCAACCAAATTGGCGGAGGAGAAGGACATATTTTCACTATAAAGGAGGTTTCCAGCAATGGAGCAGACGACTGGAAAGATATATGGTATTAATGGCCCGGTTATCTACATAAAAGGTAACCTGGGGTTTAAAATGGCCGAGATGGTTTATGTTGGCAATGAGCACCTGGTAGGTGAGGTTATCGGTCTTACCAAAGACAGGACCACCATTCAGGTGTATGAAGAAACCACCGGTATGAAGCCGGGTGAAGAAGTAGTCGGTACTGGGAAATCCCTTGCCGTTACCTTAGGCCCTGGTATTCTCAGTAATATATATGATGGTGTAGAGCGTCCTCTGGATGTTATTGCAAGCCGTGCCGGCGCCTATATCCCAAGAGGTGTCAGTGCCAACGCATTGGATGAAGAGAAGCTCTGGGATGTACATGTAACCGTAACCAAAGGTGATAAGGTTTCCGGCGGTACCATTATTGCCGAGACAGCAGAAACCACTGCAATTGTTCATAAATCTATGGTTCCACCTGATGTTTCAGGTGTTGTAACCAAGGTTGTTGCTGATGGAAAATACACAGTAAATGATACCATTGTAACCATTGAGTGTGCAAATGGCGAAATAAAAGAGCTGACTTTAGCTCAAAAATGGCCTATCCGTGTTCCTCGCCCAACTGCAAAGCGTCATGCACTGGATAAACCACTTCTTACCGGACAGCGTATCTTCGATTCTCTGTTCCCAATTGCCAAGGGTGGAACAGCCGCTATCCCTGGTGGATTTGGTACCGGTAAGACCATGACTCAGCATCAGCTGGCAAAATGGTGTGATGCAGACATTATTGTTTATATTGGTTGTGGGGAGCGTGGAAACGAAATGACCGACGTTTTGGAGGAGTTTTCAAAACTGGTTGACCCCAAATCCGGTAACCTCTTATTAGCTCGTACCGTACTGATTGCAAATACTTCCAATATGCCGGTTGCAGCTCGTGAGGCTAGTATCTATACTGGTATCACTCTGGCTGAATATTACCGTGATATGGGTTATGACGTAGCGATTATGGCAGACTCTACTTCCCGTTGGGCAGAAGCCTTACGTGAATTATCCGGACGTCTGGAGGAAATGCCTGCAGAGGAAGGTTTCCCTGCATACCTGGCTTCCCGCCTTTCCGCTTTTTATGAAAGAGCTGGATATATGACCAACTTAAATCAAAGCGAAGGAAGTGTATCGATTATTGGAGCGGTTTCACCTCAAGGTGGTGACTTCTCCGAACCAGTAACCCAAAATACCAAGCGTTTTGTACGCTGTTTCTTTGCATTGGATAAATCCCTCGCTTATTCCCGACATTTCCCGGCGATTCACTGGCTCAACAGCTATAGTGAGTACGTGGGTGACCTGGCACCATGGTTTACCGCAAATGTAGACGCTGAATTTGTAAGCTTACGAAATCAGGTATTAAGTCTTTTAAGCCAGGAAAACAGTTTAAATGAAATCGTTAAACTGATTGGTAGTGATGTACTGCCCGATGATCAGAAGCTCATCCTGGAAGTATCCAGAATCATTCGTCTGGGCTTTCTGCAGCAGAACGCATTCCACAAGGAAGACACTTATGTTCCAATGGAAAAACAGTTTAAGATGATGGAAGTTGTCATTTACTTATACGATAAGTGTAAGGCACTGGTTAACCTGAATATGCCTATGACTCTCATCCGTGAAGATAATATCTTTGAAAAACTGGTTTCCATAAAATACGACATTGCCAATAACGAATTGGAAAAATTTGACCAATATAAGCAAATGATTGACGACTTTTATAACCGTCTCATTTCAACCAATGCATAGAGAGGGGTACGATTATGTCTATTGAATATTTAGGACTTAGTGAAATTAATGGCCCTTTGATTGCTCTGGAAGGGGTTCAGGGTGCTTCTTTTGAGGAAATCGTAGAATTTACCGTAGAAGGAAGCCAAAAAAAATTAGGGCGAATTGTAGAAGTTTATGAAGATAAAGCGATTATTCAGGTATTCGGTCCAACCGATGAAATGTCCCTTAAAAATACTCATACCAAGTTAACTGGGCACTCCATGGAATTTGGTCTTTCGCCCGAGGTTCTGGGACGTGTTTTCAATGGCCTGGGTCAGCCGATTGACGGTCTGGGCAACATTGTTCCAGAGGTTAGGCTGGATGTAAACGGACAGCCTCTTAACCCAGTATCAAGAGAATATCCTCGTAACTATATTCGTACCGGTATTTCAGCGATTGACTGCCTCACTACCCTGATTCGTGGTCAGAAGCTGCCTATCTTCTCTGGCAACGGTCTTCCACATGATCAGCTGGCTGCTCAGATTGTTATGAACTCCTCTCTGGGTGAGGGAAGTGATGAAGAGTTTGGTATTGTATTTGCCGCTATGGGTGTAAAGCATGACGTTGCAGAGTTTTTCCGCCGTACCTTTGAGGACAGCGGTGTTAGCTCTCACGTTACCATGTTCCTTAACTTGGCTAATGACCCGGTTGTTGAACGTCTCATTACCCCAAAGCTAGCTCTTACCACCGCCGAATATTTGGCTTATGAAAAGGGTATGCATATTCTGGTTATCTTAACCGATATGACCTCCTTTGCTGAGGCGATGCGTGAGGTTTCCTCCTCAAAAGGAGAGATTCCAAGCCGTAAAGGTTACCCTGGATATCTTTATAGTGAATTTGCGTCTCTTTATGAGCGCGCAGGTATTGTGAAAGGTAAGAAGGGCTCTGTAACTCAGATTCCAATTCTGACTATGCCAAACGACGATATTACCCATCCGATTCCAGACCTTACCGGGTATATCACCGAAGGCCAGATTGTTTTGGAGCGTTCCCTTCACCAGAAAACGGTTTATCCGCCAATCAACGTATTGCCATCCCTTTCTCGTCTGATGAAGGATGGTATCGGAGAAGGTTTTACCAGGGAGGACCATCAGGATCTTGCCAATCAGCTTTTCTCCTCTTATGCACATGTGGGTGAGGCTCGTGCTTTGGCAAGCGTTATCGGAGAAGATGAACTTTCTGCTATTGATAAAAAGTATCTTAAGTTTGGTGCTGCATTTGAAGAGCAATTCGTATCACAGGGACATGGTGAAAACCGTACTATCCTGGAAACCCTTAACAAGGGTTGGGAACTGTTAGCAATTCTTCCTAAGGAAGAGCTTGACCGTGTTAATACCACCATTCTTAATAAGTATTATGTTGCAAATATCCAGGAAGAAGTAACTTCTTCTGAGGAATAAGGAGGTGACGGAATGGATCCCAATATGTTTCCCACGAAGGGTAATCTGATTCTTGCTAAAAACTCTCTGGTTCTGGCCAGACAAGGGTTTGACTTAATGGATAAGAAGCGTAACATCCTGATTCGCGAGTTAATGGAATTAATTGATGAAGCTTCCAACGTACAGTCAGAAATCGATACCACCTTTACCGCTGCCTACAAGGCACTGCAAAAGGTAAATATCGAAATGGGTATCCACAACGTAGATGAACTTTCCCTGACAATGCCGATTGAAGACTCCATTGATATAAAGGTAAGAAGTATCATGGGGACGGAAATTCCTCTGGTACAATATACGGAGAATGCACGGAGGGCACCTTATTCTTTTTACGGTACCAGGCTTTCCCTGGATGAGGCTTTTTATCAGTTTAATCGGGTAAAAAAGCTGACCATACGGTTATCCATGATTGAGACATCAGCATACCGTCTGGCTGCCAGCATTAAGAAGACACAGAAACGTGCCAACGCTCTTCAGAATATTACCATTCCAAGATATCAGTCATTGGTAAAAGATATTACCGATGCTTTGGAGGAAAAGGAACGAGAAGAATTCACCCGTTTGAAAGTAATCAAACACCGTAAGACAAAAGCTTCCTAGACAGCTTTTGCCAGACTGGTACATTGTTTTGCAAGTACGATGTACTTGGATTATGAACTTTATAAGATTCACTTGCGGGCAATTCTAAAATCATCTATAATAAAACCAGTGTGTAGACTCACACTGGTTTTTTATAGCGCGTCAAAGCAGGAGTCTGGCAAGGTAGGCTCTTTGTTATGAGATTTGGAAAGGAATATCATATGAAACGTTTTTTACGCTTAATGCTTACCGGCATTTTGATTATAAATATAAGCTGCCCATCCACCCTTCACGCAACGGAGGTGGACACGCCTTCTGCCAAAGATGCCGGGGACCAGGCTTCTGGGGATGAAGATTTTTCTCATTTGTGGCCAGATGCCCCTGGGGTGGATGCAGATTCCGCCATTCTGATGGATCTTTCCTCTGGCCTGATTCTCTATGAAAAGAACAGTCATAGAGAGCAATATCCAGCCAGTATTACCAAGATTATGACCACTCTGCTGGCCTTGGAAAACTGCTCTCTGGGCGAAATCGTAACCTTCTCCCATGATGCCGTTTTTGGAATTGAACAGGGCAGTAGCCACATTGGTATTGATGTAGGCGAAAAGCTGACCATGGAACAGTGTCTGTATGCTATTATGCTAGCCTCTGCCAATGAGGTATCTTCTGGTGTGGCAGAACATGTTGGCAGTACTATTTCAGATTTTGCTGATATGATGAATCAGCGTGCAAAGGAACTGGGATGCCTGAATACACATTTTGTTAATGCCAACGGACTTCATAGTGATGAGCATTACACCTCAGCATATGATATGGCATTAATCAGCCGACAGGCCATGAAAATACCGGCTTTCCGCAAGATAACTTCAACCAAGCGATTTACCATCCCTCCCACCAATAAGCATAACGTGGACAATGTCTTTCCTAACCATCATCAAATGCTAAATGGATATAATCACCCCAAGTACGAATATGAATACTGCATCGGTGGTAAAACCGGCTATACGACAAAAGCAGGCAATACCCTGGTGACCTTTGCAGAGAAAGATGGAATCCAGCTGGTTTGTGTGGTTATGCGAGCCAATGGACCAGCGTCCCCACGAAATGAATATACCGATACCACCTCTTTATTTGACTTTGCATTTGAACACTACACCCAATACAATCTTACCGGCGGCTCCATAAAGAGTTTTGAGGACTCCCCCCTCTTTACCCAGTATACTCCCTTTTTCAACCCGGAAGATACGCCGCTTCAGGTCGAAGAGAATTCCTATGTACTCCTTCCAAATACCGCTGATTTTGCTGATGTAGAAGAATCGATGGAACTGTATGACAATTCTGAGCTGAAGGATGGACAAAATGTAATTGGCAAGATTACCTTCACCTATGGAGGAAAAACCGTAGGCTCCACCAATGTTCTCTTCAATAAAAAAGATACCTCAAAGCTTACCCTGGCTCAGCCTGCCAAAAAGGTGGAAAATACCGAAGTTTCCGCACCTGCTCGGATTAACCTGAAACCGTTTATTATTGCCGGTATTTGTATTATTGTGATTATCTGCATTTGGTTTTATTTCTATTTTAACAATCCTCATCGCAAGAATCGCAAAAAATATAATTTACGGTTTTAAGTCTATTTAAGAATAATTGTAATAGAAAAGAGCTAGGAGTCACCACCTGTCAGGCGGGAGCCTTAGCTCTTTTTTAGGAGTTACCTTTTTTCTTATTAATCTTTCGTTCCCGCCGCCGTACTTCAATTTCTTTTCGGTGAAGTACAACGTCTTGGGCTGCTTCTTTACTAATTCCACTGACAATTTTTACAGCATAAGTTTTTTTTGTATCAGTGGATTTATTAATCTGAATCCTTCCCTTTAGATAGCCATGCTCCCTGCAATAAGCCAATGCATAGTAATTCTTAGGATTATTACTGAACCAGTCAATCTTCTTGGTCGCAGTCTTCTTGCAATGAAAGCATACCAGCTTCCGAATGTCTCGGTCCCGGAACAGCTCTTCTCGATTGGAAAACTCGCGGGTAATGTACTTGGAATAGTTTTTATAGATTACCTCTATTTCCTCTTCTTTTGTCTTCGGATTACAAAAACAATCAATGGAATAAAAATTCTTTGCAGTTGCCCAATCCAGCTTCTGAAGTACCTTGGCTGTATACTCCGCATCATTAAGTGCTCGGTGAAAGCTCCCTTCCTTTTCCAGCTGAAAATACTCTACTGCATATTCCAACGTTTTAGGATTCTTCTTGCCTTCTGTCTGTAGCGAAAACAGTTTTTGTACATCATAAAAGAAAAACGGCTTGGTAATCATCTCTTTTATCCCATAGTACCGCATATTTCTCTGTAACTCAAACAGGTCCATCGCACCCCAGGTACAAAATCGAAACTCTTCACCACACCATTCGAAAAATGACTTCACTACTTCTGCAAACGGTGTCCCCTTCTTTAATTCTTTCTGCTTTATATGAACAATTTCCCGTGTAATGGGAAATAAATCCCGATAAACCTGGGGTTTGATTACACATTGAAAGGTGTCGACAAACTCCCGGTTGTCATCCAGCTTGACAGCACCGATTTCAATGATCTCAAAGGGAAAATTTTCTTTTTCAAATGCTTTTCCAAGAGTGCTCTGATTCCACTCTAAATCAAATATAATATAATTCATGTTATCATCCCATAGATGCAAAAAGTGCTGCTATCTCATCCGCGCTCAGCTGCTTGTTACTATCTCCCGAAGGTGCTGCAACAACTGGCTCTAGTGCTGGCTCCGCTGTGGACACTGAGCCAAACAATGCGGCGATCTGATCCGGACTTAATGGAGCGTTCGGATCTGTTGGCAAGTCAATTGGCAAAACCACATCTGGTTCTGGCTCTGGTTCCTCTGCCGTTACACTGCCAAATAATGCAGCTATCTGATCCTGGCTTAATGCCGCATTGGAATCTGCCGGCATCGCTACTTGGGCAACTGGTTCTGGTTTAGGCTCTGGTTCTTCCACCGATGTACTGCCAAACAAGGCCGCAATCTGATCCTGGCTTAATGCCGCATTTGGGTCTGCCGGCATCGCTACTTGGGCAACTGGTTCTGGTTTTGGCTCTGGTTCTTCCACCGATGCACTGCCGAACAAGGCCGCGATCTGATCTTGGCTTAATGCCGCATTTGGGTCTGCTGGCATCGCTACTGGGGCAACAGGCTCTACCGCTTTCTCTGGCTCACTTATATCAACTTTGGCCAGCATGGCATCTAACAATGCTTCCTGATCCGCTATACCCTGTGTTGTTTTTGGTTCTTCTATCTTATCCAGTGATAATTCACTTAAAATATCTGGCTCTTCTAGCTCCTCTAATGTCAAGCCACCTAATAAATCGGTCTCCTCTGAATCCTCCAATAACAGGCCACTTAAAAGTTCCTCCGCTGGCTCCTCCAGGGACAAACCACCTAAGAGATCCGCCTCTGGCTCCGCCAATACACCACCTAAGAGATTTGCCTCCGACTCCTCCAAGGACAGTGCACTTAAGAAATCTGCCTCCGGCTCCTCCAAGGATAGGCTACCGATAAGCGCTTCCTCCTCTGGCTCTTCCAAAGAAAGATCATCAAAGAACTCCCTCTCTTCTCCATCACCCAGTGACAGGTCATTTAATGCGCCTAGTTCACCTCTTTCGGATTCATCTTCCAGCTGTAAATCACCCGATAGCTCCAAATCTGCGTAATCATCTGGTGAAGGTTCCTCCCAACCTGGGATTTGTACCTTATCTTCTAAAACCTCAGGAGCTTTTTCAACGACTGCCGTTGTGGTCATCACTGGATTACCATTGAATGGCGCCTTTGCCTCAATTGGCATTTGCGCTGCACTCATTTCTCCCCGGGCGGTCTGTATTGGCATGGAAATATACTGAGGTACTCCTACATTCATGCTGCGCATATCGGAACGCATATTGTCGGATATCTGCTGAAGCTTAACCAGTTCCTTTTCAATATCCTTCATCCGGCCTTCCAGATGAATAATCAGCTTGTCTGTATTGGCATCCGCATTGTTGGTAACTTCTCTAAAATCCAACTTACTTTCGTCCTGGAGCATTTTTTCCAGGTTCTGATTAAGGGTTGCCACTATCTTCTCACCGGTTGCTTTGTTAATAGCGGTTGATTTCTTAATGTCATCCCGATTATACTTAACAATCAGCTTGGTTGTTTTACTTTGGTTTTCAATCAGTTCAATAAGAGCTTGTCTGCTATCATCCTTGATATCTGCAATACTCTCCTGGGCAAATTCCGTATTCTTTTTCACCTGAACATATAAGGCTTTTTCTACCTTTTCAATTTCCTCCAGCCGACTATCTAACAGTTGGATAAATTTTTCTTCCTTTTTGTCCTTATCGGCACGGATTGCATCCAGAAAAAGATAGGTGGCTACCAGCACACACACACTGACACCCAGTACATTTATCTTTTCAATAATGCAATAAATCTCCCCCAGGATTGATAATGCAAAAAATACGCCAAAGAACACCATATTCCTGTCTTTCTTCATACGCTTCCCTCCTTGTAAAACCCTTACTCCCAAAGTATTTTTAGTGTTTCCTACATAGTTGAATCAAATTATTATTGAATCTTCGTCTTTCCACCCATATACGGCTGTAATGCCTTTGGAATATTAATGGTTCCGTCTTCATTTAAATTGTTTTCCAGGAAGGCGATTAACATTCTTGGTGGTGCCACCACCGTGTTATTCAATGTATGTGCAAAATACTTTCCGCTTTCGCCGGTAACACGAATCTTTAATCTCCGAGCCTGTGCATCTCCTAAGTTAGAACAGCTTCCTACTTCAAAATATTTCTGCTGTCTTGGTGACCATGCTTCTACATCGATGGATTTTACCTTTAAATCGGCCAGATCTCCGGAGCAGCATTCCAGAGTACGTACGGGAATGTCCAGAGTACAGAACAAATCTACCGTGTTCTGCCACAATTTATCAAACCACATCATGCTGTCTTCCGGTTTGCAGACAACGATCATTTCTTGTTTTTCAAACTGATGAATCCGATATACGCCACGCTCTTCCAATCCATGAGCACCCTTTTCTTTTCGGAAGCAAGGGGAATAGCTGGTAAGCGTCTGAGGCAGTTTTTCTTCCGGTATGATGGTATCGATAAATTTTCCAATCATGGAATGCTCACTGGTTCCGATTAAGAATAAATCTTCTCCTTCAATCTTATACATCATGGCTTCCATCTCTGCAAAGCTCATGACACCCGTCACCACATCACTCCGAATCATAAAAGGAGGAATACAGTAGGTAAAGCCACGGTCAATCATAAAATCTCTCGCATAGGAAACCACTGCCGAATGAAGTCTTGCAATGTCTCCCATCAGATAGTAAAATCCGTTGCCCGCTACCTTTCTGGCACTATCTAAATCAATGCCGTCAAATTTTTCCATGATCTCAGTATGGTATGGCACTTCAAAATCAGGAACAATCGGCTCTCCATAACGTTTTACCTCTACGTTCTCACTGTCATCTTTACCGATAGGAACGCTTGGATCAATGATATTGGGGATGATCATCATGATTTTGGTTACTTTCTCTTGTAATTCGGCTTCTTTTGCTTCCAGCTCCTGAAGACGCTCGGCATCCTTGTTTACCTGCTCTTTTAAGCTTTCGGCCTCGTCCTTTTTGCCCTGGGCCATAAGTCCGCCAATTTGCTTGGAAATGGTCTTCCGGCTGGCACGTAGGTTATCCGCCTCCTGCTGGGTCTTTCTGCTTTCTGCATCCAATTCAATCACTTCATCTACCAACGGAAGCTTGGCCTCCTGAAATTTATTTTTAATGTTCTCCTTTACTATCTCGGGGTTCTCCCTCAGGAATTTTATATCAATCATGGTTTTCCTCCTAAAAAGTTTTCTATCGCAATGGTATTATACCATACTATTTTTTATTTTTATAGTAAATATGGCAGAAAATTTATATTTTCATGTACATATGCGCCTTTTTTTGCCTGCTTCCACACTATTTTGTGTGGATTTTCTCCAGAAGATTCACTCTTTTAAAAATCCTTGAAAATCTGAGATTTTTTGTGAAAAATTAGTCAAAAATTAGCTAAACTTTTAATAGTAAAAAAGTCCTACATAATGTATAATGGAGCTTATATTAAATTTATTTACTACATATTAAAGGAGATTTGCGATGATTAAGAATCGTAAGGTTGCTACCAAATTAATTATTATTTTTATTCCGGTATTCGTGCTTTTAATCGTTCAGTTAGTTTACAATAACGTCCGCCAGAATGAGATTTTTGACCAGACTGAGGCCATCTTTAATGACTACCTATATCAGTCCGATAGCTTGCTTTTAAACGCTGACCGGGACTTTTACCAGGCTGCTCTCGCAGAAGCACGGATTTATTATCAGCAAGGACTTTCCCCTGAGGAAACCACTGCATTGATTCAGGACTTCCAGGAAAATGTTTCCCAGACTACCGATCGTTTTTATCAGGCAATCGAGATTGCCAAAAATGATCCGGAACTTTATACCAGCTACTCTTTAAAAAGCCTGTTTATTGCTGTAAATGGTGCTAATGCTGATGATCCAGATGGTTTTCTAAACAATGACATGACGCTTCAGCAGATTGAAGCCACATTCAATAAAGATTTTAATATCTGGATAAATTTATATGACTTGGAAACCGGCCAGGGTGATTGGGAAAAGCGGCAAGAGGCTTTTGGCCAGACTCGTGAACACCTCAATACAGTGACAGACCTTCTGGCATTATACAGCACATATGAAAGCGATCTACTACAGAAGGAAATTGCCGCCAGTGCTGCCGTTGTAACTTCTATAACGGTTGTGATTATCATTCTTTCTCTTTTGATTGCCTTAGTCGTTGCCGCTTATTTGCGAAATAATATTGTCAGATTGACAAAAGATATGGGGCGCCTGGCTGATAATGATTTAACATTTACACCTTCAAGCCTTAACAGCCAGGATGAGTTGGGTAATCTGTCCGAAGCAATGAATACTATGTATGCCAGCTTGAAGAACATGATACTGAATATGCGAACTTCTTCCGACGAACTAACCAACTCTTCTCAAATAATGAATCGGGCTACGACAGAAATCAATTCCTCCATGACTGAGATTCAACGGGCAATGGAAGATATTGCCGAAGGTGCTATGACCCAGGCAGAAGATACAGAAAGCTTTTCCCGGGATATGGGGAATCTTGATGTTGTTATGAGAAAAAGCCTTCAAACATCCGTGGAACTTACAGATGAAAGTCAGAAAATCAAACAGGCAACCGATTCCGGTATGAAGGGTATTGAAGTGTTGATGGAGGTAACAAAGCAAAACAATGTTTCCTTCCAGAATATCTTTGAGGTAATAAATAATATCAGTGCCAGTACCGAGCAAATCGGTCAGGCCAGTCAGTTAATTTCTGATATTGCCGACCAGACCAACCTTCTTTCTCTTAATGCCAGTATTGAGGCGGCAAGAGCTGGCGAATCTGGCAGAGGATTTGCAGTTGTTGCTGAGGAAATCCGTAAATTGGCTGAGCAATCAGCAGAATCGGTTACCTCGATTGATGCCGTGCTGATGGAGCTTCAGAATAATGCCAAGCTTGCCCATGAACAGAGTATTTTGGTAAAAGATGGGGTTGAGCGACAAAATGCAAGTGTCAATACTACGCAAGAGCAGTATATGGAGATTGTACATTCTATTAAGAATGTAAATCACGGCATTCAGTCATTAAATGAGGTTAATCGTGAACTGGAAACTAACTTTGGCTCTATGAGTGACTTGATGGGAAATTTATCTGCGGTGTCAGAAGAGAACTCAGCTACGTTGGAGGAGTTTGCTTCTACAATTGAGACGATTGCGGGTAATATGACTGAAATTAAGAAAACCAGTGATACCGTGGATTATTCTTCTTCCGGGCTGGACGAAATAATAAAGAAATTTAAATGCGAAGAATAATTTTAGTTTGACTTTTAGGAGATAGATTGCTTTATTGCAGTCTATCTCTTTTTATAGGTAGGGTATTTTTGTCTACTCATTAATAAACACATTTGGTTTTTGTTTGCTATATTTTATTTCTTTATTGAAAAAGAGAAATAATATTTTATTTTTTTAAGCACCTTAAAAAATTGCTAGACACACAAAAAATGTCCCATTATTTGGGAACTTTACTTTATTGACTTAAGTGCCCAAGTTTATTATAGTAATAAACATAAAATTACTTATGAGTGAAATTGAACTTATACAAATATTAATTTTGCTGATACTATCTTTTGCTAATATTAATGCATGCCAAGGATAAACCATATTATTTCCATCAAATAACAGGAGTGTGTACATGCCCAAAAAAATTATATTTATATTACTGGTATTGATTTTATCCATCCCTCTATTCTCATATATTTCCACTGCCACGGCAGAAGAACCTCCCGTTTTTGAGCTTACGGCTCAGGAAAGAGACTACTTGAATTCCATCCGCAACCAGTCCCTCACTCTGGGACTTACCAGTGAATTGATGAGCTTTGAAACTAAAAACGGCAGATTTGGTCTGTTGAATCCTTTTATCAGTCTACTGGAGGATGAATGGGGCCTGGAAATAAACATTGTAAACTATGGCTGGAAGGAATCCTTTTCACAGCTCAATAGCGGCGAGCTGGATATGGTCGGACTGGCCATCCTTAATGAAGAGCGAAAAAAGACCTATTATTCTACTGAACCATTGTACACCTCTACCATGGACGTCTACACCCGCATAAGTGATCCCTTAATTAGTATTACCAATCTTGACAACTGCACCATCGGCCTTGTGAGTGGTTCCATACTTACAAACCTTTTGGACCAATATATCAGAACCAATACCAAAGTTAAATATTATGATAATATTGATGACCTGTTTACCGCCCTGAGCAATCGAGAAATCGATTGTGTCATTTCCGCACTCTGTGCCCAAAGTGAACTGCTGAAGTACCCAGATATTACTCGTGAGATGGATGTCGCGACTGTTTTGCCATCACAGGGACTGTACGTCAAAAAGGCGACCTTAAAGCCACTTATTCAGCTCATAAACCGCTATCTTAAGTCTCCCTCTGGTACTAATTTGCTGGAGGACATTAGCAATGCACGTAAAATTGCCATTATGGAGGCAGTCCGGCAGTTTTATGCTGATGATATTCAATACCTGAACCGTCACTACACCGATTTGGTTGTCTATGACAGCGGTGTCCTTTATCCTTTTCATTTTACGCAGGATGATGTTTTTGAAGGTATACAGGCCGAAGCAAATCGGATGTTTTATCAGTTAACTGGAATGGAAATCACGGTCTCACCTGCTTCCCATTTTTCGAATGGCTTTTTAACCGCTCTTGAAGATATTAAATCCGGTAAAATAATCGGAGCCACCGGGATATACTACAATAAGGCTTATGATGATGACCCTGCCTATATTTATTCTGCACCCGTATACAAGGACAAGCTGGGCTTCTATTCCACTAAGGAGCTTGATTCCATATGGGGTCTGAAAATAGCAGCAACACGTTTTGCAGCACCATATGTAGACTGGAAAACCATTGCCGGTGTTGAGCCGATCATCTATGGTGACCGGGGCGAAATGCTTAAGGCGCTTCATGATGGAGCAATTGACGCCATCTTTGTCAGTGAAATGAGCGTGGATTACAGCTATACCATTTTAGGAGACTATACCTCCCTTCGGGCTGTTCCCTTTGAAGCACAGGCAAACATTCATCTGATTGCTGGCAGCGAACACGAGGTTTTTGTCAGGCTTTTTAATGCTTCCCACCTGCTTGATCAAATGATAAATCCGGAGCTCGAATCAAAATGGTTGGATGCCTCCCGCAATGATAAATATGAACTTTTCCGTGTACGAGACCGGCTTCAGACCTATCAGGGAATTTTGATTTTTACTGCCATTATAATCATAATGGTTCTGGCTGTGTTTTTGCTTGTAATCAACCGCAATTATCACAAGTTCAGCAACTACGATCGGCAGATTTCCCAAATGCTTTCCACGCAAAAAAATGCCGATATGCTTTGGGGTAACACCAAGACCCGACAGGTGAAAAGCAAGGGTGAATTCCCTTTTTTCAAAGCCTGGGGCATTGATATCCCAGAACCTGATAATAGTAATTTTTTTAATTTATTTACCCAAAGTTTGAACTATATAGAGGAAAAAAACCTTCCTTTTTATGTAACAGAAACCGTTTTTACCAGCCCATCGGATGATACTCCACATTATGCACGGCACTATACCCATAAAATTAACGAAGAGGAGTTCATGGTTTTTGCTCTGGATGTCACGGATGAAAAGCTTCGGGAAGAAAGCCTAAACAAGCTTGCCAATACAGATTCCCTTACATCGTTATTGACCCGCAGGGCTATGGCGAAGGAACTCCCGAATCTTATTGCTGAAAATACAGACTCTCATGAAACGCTATTTGCTATGATGATTGATATTGATTATTTTAAGAAGATAAATGATACCTATGGTCACAACATTGGTGATGAAACCCTTGTTTTGGTCGCCAAGACGATTAATATGATCATCTCTCATGCGCTGATCTCCCGTTGGGGTGGCGAAGAATTCCTTGTGGTCGTAAGCTGTTTAAGCAAAAAAGACGCCTTGCAGCTTGCCAATCACATGCGGCAGGCTGTGGCTGAAAAAACCATCTCAACGAGTGAAGGAACGGTATTTTCAGTTACAGTATCCTGCGGTATTGCGGCCATTAATGGTATTCATTATGAGAAGGCAATAACTCTTGCGGATGAGGCCTTGTATATGGCCAAGAGTGAGGGTAGAAATTGTGTACGACTTGTTGAAAGTCAGCTGACAAATAGCAGATAAAGGACCCCTGCCTTATTCCGTTTTGGCGCAATGAGCAACACCACTCTTTTTTGCTGCTGCTTTCACGGCATCAGCCACTGCATCCTTTATCCTTGCGTCAAAAGGAAGTGGCAGAATGTAATCCTTTGTCAGCTCTTCCAGAGTAACTAAATCAGCTAACGCATGAGCGGCAGCAATTTTCATTTCATCGTTGATGTCACTGGCCCGCACGTCCAGTGCGCCACGGAAGATTCCAGGGAAGGCAAGAACGTTGTTAATCTGGTTTGGGAAATCGCTTCTGCCGGTTCCTACTACTGCTGCCCCAGCCTCTAATGCAGCATCTGGCATGATTTCCGGAGTCGGATTTGCCATGGGAAATAAAATGGCATTTTCAGCCATGGTAGCGACCATTTCCGGGGTCACAATTCCTGGTGCGGAAACGCCGATGAAGACATCTGCTCCCTTGAGTGCATCTGCCAGAGTACCGGTCATTCTGTCCAGATTGGTAATTTCGGCCATTTCCTCGGTTGCCGGATTTAGTTTTTCACGCCCTTTGTAGATAAGGCCGTCAACATCATTCATAATAACATTTTTAAGACCCGTCGCCATTAAAAGCTTTGTTATGGCAATTCCGGCTGCCCCAGCACCGCTGACAACCGCCTTAACCTCAGAAATGTTCTTTCCTACCAGCTTAAGCGCATTGGTGAGAGCAGCTAAGGTTACAACTGCTGTGCCATGCTGGTCATCGTGGAAAATAGGAATGTCACACCGTTCCTTTAGCTTTTTCTCAATTTCGAAACAGCGTGGTGCTGAAATGTCTTCCAGATTGATGCCGCCAAAACTGCCAGCCAGCAATGCCACCGTTTCCACTATGGTATCAACCTCCTTGGAACGAAGGCACAAAGGCACCGCATCTACTCCACCAAATTCTTTAAACAGCACACATTTCCCTTCCATAACGGGCATTGCTGCTTCCGGTCCAATATCCCCCAAGCCAAGAACCGCAGTACCATCTGTAATTACCGCAACGGTATTCCCTCTTCCAGTAAGTTCATAGCATTGGTTTACATCCTCTTTAATTGCCAGACAAGGCTGAGCCACACCTGGAGTATAGGCAAGGGATAAGGTTTCCTTGTCTTTTATCGAAACCTTTGATT
The DNA here is from genome assembly GCA_031553075.1 of Acetivibrio sp. Classification (GTDB taxonomy): domain Bacteria; phylum Bacillota; class Clostridia; order Lachnospirales; family Lachnospiraceae; genus DIGJ01. The sequence continues at coordinate 47,347 of JAVBLX010000069.1, read as the reverse complement.
GAATATCTAATTTTCCCCGCCACTCACGATGCATTTTTAATGATTCTTTTGCATAATCCACGTTTATATCCTCCAAATCCCATACTCTAAAAAAGTTTGTATAATCATTGTAATTGAAACAGCTTCCTATTGTTCTTTCACGTTTCTTGATTTTTATCATATCATAAAGTTTTTTATTCATCAATCAATACCTTTTGGATATTGATTGATGAATAAAATAGAATTATGTCATTTCCTGTCGGAACATGAATTAATATGAAATCATATAATAAACTAAACACTTGGCTTATTCGTTGATTGTTTGCGCCGATGTTGTCGGTATGACCCTATTTGTGCTAAGTGAAGGGAAAGGAGTATACGAATATTATGAAACCAAAAGTAATCGTTTTATTATCAATGCTACTCGTCTCATGCCTGTTGCTGCCAATACATTCATTTGCTGCCTCACCGACTGCAACGCTTACCGTAGACGAAACTCTGGTCGGTAGTTACGCATCGGTGCAGCAGGCTGTGGGTGCAGTTATACAGACCCCTGGAAGTCGGTTCGTTGTGGAAATCGCCCAGGGAACGGTTAGCGATCCATTAAACATTACACAACAAACAAATAAAAATCTTACCATATGTCCTCAGCAGGGAGCATCCGTTACCTTTATTAATACCATAACCATAGATGGAAACGGTCAGTATTACGGTACTGAGGGCGTGCTGATTCAAGGACTTTCCTTCGACATGACCTCCGGTTCACCTGAAAACTGTATCTATTTTAACCTGATTCCACCCCGTACAGGATATTGCTATCCTCATAACATTACCATCAATAACTGCCATTTCCAAGGCGTGGAAGGTACAACCGTCGGCGTTCAAAGTGTGGGCGGTGGTTCCCGTAATATTGCCATCACCAACTGCACAGCGAATGCCATGCACAGTCTTGCACAGCTTAAGGCGGTACAGGGCTATGCACTGATTCAGAACTGTGCTGTCACTGATTCTGGTGCTGGCGTTAACTTTTATGGGGTCGGAAATCTGGTACTGGACAGTTGTCAATTTAATGTAACAGGCTACACTGTTCGCAGCGGGCAGGGGGCTGGCACCATTTCTGATAATGGTTCCGTGACCGTTAATAACAGCATCCTGGAGTCTTCTTCTACGGAAGATGGGGTAATTATACTGCGGGGTGACAGTGCCAAAAATATCACTGTCTTACACTCCGTAATTACTGCTTCCGCTGCAGACGGTATTGCTCTGCAAAACCTGAACGCTGGTAGCACTGCATTGTATCGAATTACATTTATGGAAACCGATGTAAATGGCCTGGTCACTGGTGTTAATACTACAACTGTCACCGCCATTGACGATCCCAATGTTCCAAACGGCCCAGTGAATATTAATCCACAACCAGATTGTCAGTGGACACTCATTCTTCTGATTGTACTTCTTGTGTTGCTAATTATTTTTGTGCCCGTTATTATTTTAATTATTTTATTTAAAAAATGCCCTTGTCCTTGCCACTGCCGCAGAAGATGTCAGTCAGTACAATAAATTTTGAACCTGGATATCGTTAAGGGGCACTGCACTAAGAAATTAGTGAGTGCCCCTTAACAAAGCATATTTATCCCTTATTCAATTAAAATCCAACAAATCCCCCCGAAGATTCTCTACCTAATTACTGATACTGGGCATATCGCAATTAAGCAGTACGTTTCTCGAAAGTGCAAAGCATGTAACACTCACAATCAACTCCCATACCGACAGAATCGCCAAACCCAGTAGCCCACCGGCAAACCCGCCCAAGGTGAAACCGATGATAAGCGCTGCTATCACCCCTGGTGCAATGAACAGAATCACTGCAAAAAAATACACCGCCATCAAAATCCCCTTGGAAAGGTTGGCTTCCAGCCAAAGCATAAACAGGTAGTTAATCCCAAGTATCATCAGAGAAAAGAAAACATATGTCACCATGCAAGCCAAAACGATAAGTGGGTGGCTGCCCAGTATCAAACCAGGGATTCCCAAAAACAACAGACTTTCCACTATCGTCCGCAGCATGAGTTCCATATTGCTCCAGATTAGTTTTTTGAACGCTGAGCCCGGAATCATGTAAATGTAGTGGGAATAGGTCTCCAGGAGTCCCCTACCCGTACCAATCATAAAGACCTGCACCCACAAAATTATTTGTAGCACCATAATAATGTCCGCTTTGCCGCGCACAAACACGGACAACGCAATGATAGCTGCCGTCGTAATGAGGATGTACAAACTGAAGAAACCAAAGCGATTTTGCCGAAACGTCTCGCGCAGGTGCTTATATAAAAATACTTGGGAACCTCGACCATTTAACCCGGTGTTTACCACCTTTACTCTGGTGTTTATCGAATGAATCGCTTGTAGATCTCCTTCGGCCGCTGCACGTTTTTTCTCAAAAACAGTCTCCGTAGCCACAAGCACATCCTCATAATAGTCGGAACGACTATACATAATGTAGAACAGTAATCCCGCACCAGTGAGGAGAAGAAGCCCCAGCCATCCAAAACCGGTTAGGAGGCTACCCTCAATTAAAGCAATCGCCCCAGCCGAAGCCCAACCAATAAATGGGGTTGCGGCTAAGAGGGGCGACTTAATAACGGCATCCAGTGCCATTAGAAAATCACCAGTTTGAGCAAAATGCATGATGTAAAACGTCAGTAATGGGATGAATACGGCAATCGCCAATATCCGAACCCGGCGTTTTCGGGCAGGCTTGCCGTTTGTAGTACTGTAAATCACCAGTGACAGAAGCGTGAGCACCACCATATTCAAGATGAAAACAGTAAACAAAATCAGTATGCCATTATACCGAATGCCAAATTGGGACAGGGTACTACTCTGGAATAGCAGGAAAAATCCTGCCCAAAATGACATTCCCACAAGTCGGATCAGTCCATACAAAAGCGTGGCACGAGGATTGACTGGCGACACAAATAACAGGTTCACATCATTCATATCAAAAATGGAATCGCCTGAAGCAAGCCCTTTTTGAATTGCGATACCATAAAACAGCAGCAAAAAAGCAAAGTAGATAGGCAAGAAATAAGATACCGGCATCGTTGCCTTGGCCTGACTTGCACCAAAAAGCGAGCCAATCAACCCAGCCCCAATGCCCAAAATAACAAACAGATACAGCACCAGCTTTCCAGGTTTATGGAGAATCTCCTTGATACGATTTTTCAAACTGGTACGAAATAGGTAAAAATGGCTGTTCACACGACATCCTCCCCCCGCTTTTCCGTAATCGAAAAGTATAAGTCCTCCAAGTCACCGCTTTCCAGCTCCTCACGACGACAGGCACGGGCAATAACCCCATTTTTCATAATGCAGGTGGTATCCCAATCTTCCTCTACGCTTTCAATCATATGCGTAGATACAATCATGGCGCAGCCCCTTTGTTTCATTTCCCCAATCAGGTTCTTTAGCTCCCGAATGGCGTGAGGATCAAGCCCTACCAGTGGTTCATCAAAGATAATGGCACTGGGTTTCGTCAAGACAGCACAGCATATGCTGACCTTCTGCTGCATCCCCTTAGACAGCTCCTTACCCAGCTTATTTTGTTTGTCGTCCAGTTCAAAGCGCTTGAGCAGCTCATCTGCCCATGGCTCCCAGTCATTAAGTTCATATGCCCTTGCGATAAATTCCAAATGCTCACGCACTGTAAGCATTGGATAAAGCGCCGGCATTTCCGGAATATAGCCCAGAATCTGCTTTGCCTTGGAGCTGCGGTTATCATGTCCGTCAACGGTGATGCTCCCCTCAAAGCGCAAAAGTCCGCAGATACACTTGATTAATGTGGATTTCCCAGCCCCGTTGGGTCCCAGTAGTACGGTAAGCTCGCCAGGATTTACTGTTAGCGAAATATCGTGGTTGGCAACCAGCTTACGGTATCGCTTCGTCAGATTTTTAACTTCAATCATTATTTTCCCCCTTGTTTGTGTTTTGTTGATTAAAATATTTACCAATAAATTATATCGTAGACTACCTGCCAGTTCAAGAAAAAGAAGAAAGACTGAAGTCTTGTTCTTTCAAAACTTTCAGCCTTTCTCACCATCCCCATGTAAAGTCAAACCGGAGATTATTTTATAACGCCCAAAACACGCTGCAAATTTTTATAGCCAATGCAACCCACCAAAGTATAGTAATCGATTTGATTCTTTGCCAAATCAGCCATTTCCGTGTCAATATTAACATTATTGCCATCAAAACGGTAGCTTAAGTCGCCCTCCGCCACCTGAACAGATGGCTTAACATCTTTTAAGTCAAGTTCGCCGGTTTTTCTGTATTCTTCTACTGCATCTTGTAATGCAACTTCAAATTTAACTGTTTTTTTCTTGAATTCAGGTGTATCCTCGTTTGCAATATTATTTGCAATAACCTCGTTTCTTACGTGGTAGCCATCTAGAGCAGAAGCAATAATATCATTTTTTCTAAATATTTTATCTAACATTATCTTCATTCTCCTCTCAAGAACAGAATTATTAATGCGGGCGTCTTGTTTTCATAATACCCGTCATAATACCCGGATAGCCTACTTCTATGGATATTTTAACAGGATTAAATGAAAAACAGATGAGAAAAGGATTACTTTTCTCATTTGTTTTTCATCCTTTTATGATACAATAAAGAAGGAGGTAGTGTTTATGCGATTGTTACTCATTGAAGACGATAAATCTTTACAAGAAGTAATTTCCAAGAGATTGAAAAGCGAAGGCTATACTCTCGATTCCTGTTTTGACGGTATGGAGGGCTATAGTTATGCCAGTGGTGCAGATTATGACTGCATCATTTTAGACCTGATGCTACCCAAAATGAATGGTATAGAATTATTAAAGAAGCTGCGGGCAGAGGGAAACAAATCAAATATTTTAATTTTGACTTCGAAAGACAGTATTGAAGACCGCGTCACCGGATTAAACCTCGGTGCAGATGATTACCTTGTCAAACCATTTGCCTTTGAAGAACTTTTAGCGAGAATCCGCACTCTTATGCGAAGACAAAGTAAAAGCAAAGATAACAACCTCTTTTTTGAAGATTTATGTATGAATGTTAACGAGCATGCTGTAATGCGGAACGGAAAAAAAATCGAGTTAACCTCAAAGGAATATTCGCTGCTTGAATATTTGATGAGGAATCCAAACAACGTTTTGACCCGGTCCCAGATATCCGACCATGTGTGGAATAACGAATTTGAATACGATTCTAACATCGTGGATGTTTATATCCGCTATCTTAGAAATAAAGTAGATAAAGGGTTTGAAAAAAAATTAATTCATACGATTAGAGGGGCGGGTTATATTTTAAGGAATGAGGAAATGTGAGAGAAATGCTAAGGCTGCAAAATGCACTGCCTTGATTGTACGTCCGCTGAAGCGGGCAGATGGGAGCCATGAATGAAAATCCGAATTAAAATGACATTATGGTATACTTTGTTGACTTCCATTTTACTAGCTATATTTCTGCCAATATTGTACCAAACAATCTCCATTTCTTTACTAAGCAGTGAGAAGAATCTGCTTCAAGCTGCAATGTCCCAAACAATTATGAACATAGATTATGAGAGCGACAGTGCCTCCCTATTCATTTGGAATGATCCTGAAACATCTTATGACTTACCCACCTTAATATGGGATGCAGACCATGAATTGGTTTATTCTCATCGTTCATCCCAGTGGCTTTTTGATATTCCCTTTATAGAAGATAAAATGAGAAAAATAAGTAAGGATGGAAGTAATTGGATCTTATATGACAATATAGCGTACGATGATGGGAAGCTTGCCGCTAAAATACGAATTTGCAGTTCTCTGGAAAACATCGAAGCCACATTAAGAAATACCCTGCTGGAAATATTAATCGTTGTATTGCCAATCTATTTCCTCGTCACCATTCTGGGAGGCCTTTTAATTGCCAAAAGGGCCTTGCGTCCCATTAGCAACATTACCGCTTTAGCAAAAAGCATTGAATCCAGTGACTTATCAAAGCGGATAACGGAAATTAATTGCAAGGATGAGGTTGGCGAATTGGCCGAAACATTTAATGGAATGTTAAACCATTTGGAACAATCCTTTCAAAATGAAAAGCGGTTTGCATCTGACGCATCCCATGAATTAAGGACTCCCGTATCCGTCATTATGGCTAACGCAGAAATGTCTTTGGCAATGGAGCAAAATACCGAAACACAAAAAACACTTTCTATTATATTAAATGAGTGCCACCATATGAATGTAATTATTTCACAGCTACTTATGCTTACGAGGGGCATGGAGGGAAAATACACGCCCAAGTTTGAGCAAACCAGCCTAAATGTAATTATCGATACCGTATTGGAACAACTTTTCGATTTGGCAGAGGACAATTCTATCACCTTATTAAATACAACGGAAAAGGAATATCAACTTTTTATGGACCAAAGCCTGATTACACAAATGATGTTAAATCTGGTTACTAATGCTGTCAAATATGGCAATCATGGTGGTCACGTCTGGATTAATGCAAAAGACTTGGATGGATTTTTAATAATTACCATTACGGATGACGGTATTGGCATCGACAAAGAGAATTTACCATTCCTGTTTGACCGCTTTTACCGGGTAGATAAATCCCGCGACCGTAATGGGAGTGGATTAGGTTTGTCTATTGTGAAATGGATTGTGGAAAAACATAATGGCAAAATAACTGTTTGTAGTGAAATAGATAAAGGGACTACATTCTCTATTATTTTGGATATTTAGGAAATGAACCAGGCAAAAACGGCTGTGAGCAATTCGTTCACAGCCGTTTTCACCGTTCCCTCCCAGAATCTTGGTTTGGTAATAATCCCTTAATCACTGCTTTGGGCATCACTCAAAGCAATTAAAATATCGTCCTGATTAATCACCGTATCCGGTAACACCGGAATCATCAGCTTTTCCCCATGTCGAATTGCCAAAATGGTTAAGTTGTGTTTGCGGCGAATATCCGCATGCTGTATGGTTTTATTCACCCATTCATCCATCGGACGCATTTCTTTAATTGTATAGAACTCAGACTCTTCCAATATATCCATTACATTAGATCCGATTAACCTGCGAGCCAGCTTTGCCCCCATCTCATGCTCTGGCAAGATTACTTCATCTGCCCCAATGCTTTCCAGAATTGTCTTTTGCCGAATATTTGCTGCTTTTACAATAATGCGCTTTACTCCATGCTCCTTGGCTATCATGGCAGCAATCAATGATGCCTCAAAATCTTCTCCCATTGCTAATATAACGACTTCGAAATTGCCAAGTCCCAATTTTTCCAGTGAATTTTCATCCGTAACGTCCACCTGAACAACATGAGTTGCATACTCAGCCGCCTGCTGTAATTTCATTTCATCATTATCACAGGCCATAATATTGACATCGCTCTCGGAAAGCGTTCTCACAATACTCATACCAAATCGTCCCAGGCCCAATACTGCAAATTGACTATATTGTTTTCTTTTCTTCATCTTTTCCTCTCCTATCCAATGATAACCCGCTCTTTGGGGAATGCCACACCATCGGCTCCAGCCTGAAGCCTTGTGTTTAATGCAATCACCACTGTAACCGGACTCAAACGCCCAAGATACATACATACGGTAATTACTATTTTGCCTGCCGGGGAAAGGTATGGTGTAATCCCAGTGGTCACCCCAACTGTACCAGCCGCTGAACAGCTTTCAAACAACAAATCCAAAAAAGTATGGGGAAATTGCGACCCCTGTTCCGTAAAGCACAATATCAAAGTGGAAACAAAAACCACAATCAACATTGTAGTAACAACCGTCAGTGCCTTTTGGAGCAAATCCAAGGGTAGTGTGCGCCCAAATGCCTCCAATTTATTTCGTCCTCTCAATACTGACAACATCGAAAAAACAATTATACCAATGGTTACTGTTTTCATACCCCCCGCCGCACTGGCGGAGGATCCACCGATAATCATCAGAATACAGGAAATAAACTGCGATGCTTCCGTAAGTCCATCCTGCGCGATCGTATTAAATCCGGCTGTACGCAAGGTGACAGATTGAAACAGTGCCGCCAGTCCTTTCTGCCAAATTGGTAAACCGCCAAGCGTATTGGGGTTGGACCATTCCAGCAAGAGAAAAAATACCATACCTGATAAAATTAGAATACCCGTTACACAAATTACGATTTTACTGTGCAGGCTCAAGTGTTTAATACGAAAATGCAACGGCTTTTTTTGTGAATTTTTAATAAAATGCCTCATTTCACCCCATACCGGAAAGCCAATACCGCCAGCAATAATTAAAACCATAATAATCAAATTGACAGGTACATTGCTTTGATAAGGTATTAAACCATTCACTCCCATATTATCAAAGCCGGCATTACAAAATGCAGACACGGAATGAAAAATTCCCTGATAAACTGATTCTCCAATTGTCATGGAAGAACTGGCTAAAAATGATATTGCCAGTAATAGTGCGCCAACGGATTCAAAAATGACTGTCGTCAAGATGACATTTCTTACCAACCTTACCATACCACCAATGCCATCTTGATTAAATGATGCCTGAATTACCTGCCGGTTCCGCAAGGTTATCTGACGTCTGGTCATAAGCAGGCCAATTGTCATGACCGTCATAAACCCCAACGCACCAAACTGTATCAATAATAAAATGATAATCTTCCCAAACCAGGTCCAATGCTCCATTGTGTTTACCACTACCAGTCCGGTAACACAATTTGCAGATGTTGCGGTAAAGAGTGCATTAAGAAACCCTATACTTTCCCCCGATTTGCTGGCAAATGGCAAAGTGAGCAGCAAAGCGCCAATCAATATCATTGAAGCAAATCCAGCCATTATACTTTGGGAAGGTGTCAGATGTATTGGTTTTTTTCTTTTTTCCTTTACTTTCATATAATTTATACTCCTGTTCAACAATCTGTTGATTTAGGGAAAGTTTATGACTGTTTCATTCGTCTGCGCATAACATCGTCCCCTCAAATTCTTGATTTTCCAAATTCTTGATTTTCCAAATTCTTGGTTTTCCAAATTCTGTCGATATTTATTATATCTTTAGCCTTTCCTTTTTACCAGTCCCAAATACTATTTTTGCTTATTTTCAGCTAATAAAAAACGTCTTTTTGCGTAAGTGATTCAAAAGATATAAAGGAAATTAGCATAATACAGGTGGAATGGGTTTTGCAGGAGCTTGAGATTGAGCAGGCAAAAGCGCAACACTTCCAAAGACTGTTTGGAAGGGTTGAAGCGATTTTTCCCAGAAAAATAAAGGTATGGACAAGTTTATGCGTAGGCACTCATAATAGTTAAAAAAAACAAGGAGTGTCTACTTATGAATACTTTAGATAATTGCATTATGGAGTACATGGCGTATTGCCAATACAGGAAACGTTTGGACAGGAAAACTTTAAAAGCCTATAAAATTGATATGGGGCAGTATAAATCCTTTTCTCAGGACTTAGATTGCTTTTCTAAAAATGCTGTTGATAGCTACATAACTCATTTACATAAGCAATATAAACCAAAAACTGTAAAGCGTAAAATTGCAAGTTTAAAAGCATTTTTTCACTATATGGAATATAAGGAACTAATAAATGAAAATCCCTTTGACAAACTGGACATTCGCTTCCGTGAAGCAAAACTTTTACCAAAAACTATTTCCTTTCATTCCATGCAGGCCTTCTTATCTGAGCTGTATGTCCAAAAGGAGCAAGCAGAATCCGAGTATCAAGTCCGTTGCTGTATCAGAGATATCGCTGTCATTGAGTTATTATTTGCTACTGGAATGCGTATATCCGAACTATGTTCCCTAAAGCCAACCGATATTGATTTTCAGAACAATAATATATTGATTTATGGAAAGGGTGCCAAAGAGAGAGTTCTACAAATTGGAAATCCAGACGTTCTTTCCGCTTTGCTTTCGTATCAGGAAACATTTAAAGCGGATATTACTGCATGTGGGTACTTTTTTGTAAATAGGTTACAACATAAATTATCTGATCAATCTGTTCGGTTTATGATAAATCACTATGTGAACCTTGCTGGAATCAGCCAACACATTACACCGCATATGTTTCGCCATTCCTTCGCCACTCTCTTACTGGAACAGGATGTTGATATACGATATATACAACGAATGCTTGGACATAGCTCAATTAGTACAACGGAAATCTATACGCATGTATCCAATGTGAAGCAAAAGGATATTTTGTTTAATAAGCACCCTCGAAATCTTATGGATGTTAATAAAGGATAATAAAGTATTATCCTTCATTATCCCTCAAATATAACCGTGGAGAATTTCAAAATGAATTTTTATGAAAAAGAATCAGTAAGTTTGTATCTTCAAGATTTAAATCAATTGGAACACATTTATTCCTCAATACAACATATTGAGTTGTACAAGCATCCTGAATTGGGAAACATTTTAGTAATTAATGATGAAATTCAGCACATCGAAAATTACCAATGTCTTTACCATGAATTGTTAGTACATTTACCGATGAGTTTTATAATGAAACCAACGTCAGCACTTATTATTGGTGGCGGGTCTTTGTTTGCTGCGAATGAAATTTTGAAATACCCATCAATTGAAAAAGTAACACTATGTGATTATGATCATTGTGTATTAGATGTCATGGGCAATTATTATGATCATGCAAAAAAGGTGATGGCAAACCCTAAATTTTATTTTGTAGAAAGTGATGGTATTGACTTTATTAATCAGTGCCAAAATAACTATGATTTAATTATAAATGATTGCTTTAACCTAGTTGCAATTGGTGAAGAAAAATCGTTTTCTATGTATAAGCGTTTGAAGGAACTACTAACACCAGAAGGGGTGTGCTGTGATATTATATACAGACATATTTTTGATTACTTAGTGACAAGAAACTCTCTAAAAGAGTTAAAAGAACTTGGCGAAATAGTTTTATCTTTAGTTACAGTTCCTGAATATCCTGGGATCTTACATATAGAAACCATTTGGGGGAAAAACATGAATTTATGCCAATGCCAGAAAGAAGTAATTAATCAATATCAGCAGTCAATAATATCAGGAGAAAAGAATCCTTTTAACTTTTTTTCTCCTGATAATTTACCTTTTTATTTATATCTTCCACCATATATAAGAAAAATGTTTAACGTATAAAATTATCTGTGAAGCTAAGTGATGGAGAGGGGGCTTTTATGGCATCATAAAATACTTGTACTTTGTTCCAAGATGGTGACTGCACAATGTTTTTAATGCAATTGCTTATCTCTAACGCATTACTAAAGTAACCATATTGTACCAAATATGGTTCTGTAGTTTCTGATGTTGCCGCCCACGGGGAGCCAAGAAGAGAACATATTTTATCCCTTTCTTTCCTATAAAGTTTAATTGAATTAATCTTTAAATAAGGGATTTCTTTATATCGATCTGTATTTAGGGGGACACCAACCTTTTGAAACATTCCTTGAGCAACAAAACCATGTTGTGATGGACATTTTGATAGTGTTCCTGTAATTTGGGCGTGAACTCCATAAAAGCTTTCATTAAAGAATTCTGGAATATGCTTTAATAAATATGATGTTGATATAACGCCTAAAACTCCTTCACCTATATATCCATAACGATTATACAATCCAATCAATGTTTCGCCATTTAGAGAACCAGTCCTAATAGTTTCATCTGACCCAGCATAAAATTCTAAATTGCTAAATTCTTTGGCATCAATTTTGCCTTCAAAATTATAAAGAGTGTTCCATCGAATAGCATTTTGATACGGGTCTCGTGGAAACAATTGCACATATGGTGAAATAAGGCCATCAAATGCCACTGTATCGCCAAAATCAATATTTTTACAATGTATGCCTCTTTGCCATAAGTCAAAAGCGCCATCAAATGTATTATCTTTATAAATACCGTTCTTGACTTTATCAAAAGTGTATCCAGCTATGGCTCCTATAAAAGTTTGGGCTGCTGCTTCTAGCAGTGGTTGCGCAATTATTTCTAACATCTCATTCACTCCATCTCTAGTTTATTCTAAAAATTATTTATCAAACACAAGTATGATAATACTTTATTATCCTTCATTATACTTCTAAACATCTCTTTTTTCAACAAAAATACAGTCTTACCTGTCCATTTCATATAGTCCATTTCATATAGTCCTTATTTAAATTCCTTTAAAGTACCTTCAATTCAAGGTATCCTATTCCTCTTTATGATCTCTTTATGATCCCTTTATGAAACTATATCACAAATTCCAGTAGATTTTTGTCGAATTTTGTCGAATAAAAAATTAATTCATATTTATACGTGCCTTGAAAGAAAATTATAGAGATGTGAGAATAACGTTTTTAGAAATGAAACCGAATGACAATACCACGATATTTTTACTTATACTACCAATATTGTCACAGGAAAAATCATCAATGAGTAGAGTATTTGATTAATAATATTTTACCATACTTTGTGTTTTTGCAAAAGAATTAAAATTCGACAGGATTCGACAAATATACTATTAACAACAAGGAAAAAGAGTAAAAAATAAAATCCTGCGATACGTAGGTTTATACCGCAGGATTTACGGATTCATTCAGCAATATTATAAGAGATTACATTCCTTATAATGACTTCGTCTTTATTATTGCAAGGAATTGAATATTCTTTTCCTTGATATTTGACAATCACATCAAAGCTCATCGGATAATTGTCAATACCAAGATAGTGATATTTATCTTCTACCATTGTTATCAGATTCTGGATTATAACTACAGCATCTGCTATGGATGAATTATCCAAATCAATAACCCCTACACCTGATTCATTAATAACCTCACTGGTCACCGCCTCGGGAAAAGTATCGCGAATATGCCTAACACGATAAAATGGTATTTCTCCCCAAGGAGTTATTGCAGGTCCGAACCAGTAATAAACTTCGAAGGTTATACCATCTTCTGGTAAAGAAAAAATATATGTTTTCTTTTTCTCTTCCTTAGCTTTGCCAGGGCTTACGTACACAAAATTCTTTTTATAATTAATGTAGAGGCGTTCATCAATATATGATAAAGTTCTCTGTTCATTAGTCGCAAGAAAATAGCAGAAATATCCGAGAAAAATATTTTCAAACAAACGAATATCACCGTTTGTTGGAAAAGCAAGCTGTAACAGCATTTTCATTGCGGTGGTTTTTCCTGCTCCGTTTCTACCCAGCAAAGCGTAGATTTTGCCTTTTATGCTTATTAGCGGAAGTCAGAAATGTAATTCTCATTCCTTTCTCGCAGGCTGTTCCAATGCAACAACATTCCAGCTCACACCAAATTTATCCGTTACAGCGGCATGGAACACGCTGTAAAATGTTTCCGTTGGCGGGAGCGTTACCGTACCACCTACACAAAGTGCATCAAAGACAGCAGTAGCTTCTTTACCCGTGGAAATAGAAGCAGATAGCTTAATACTTTCACCCTTGGTAAATGGTGTCGCTTCATCAGCGAACCAGATATTTGTACCACAGACCTCCATTTCACCGTGCATTACCCATGTTCGCAACAATTCAGGTGGAGTCTTAGACCCCTCCGGCATATAATCTCCATAATTCATGACTTTTAACTCTCCACACGGAAAAACCGAGCGATAAAAATCCAACGCATCTTGGCAGTCGCCATTAAATACAAGATAGGGTGTAATCATGAAAAAATCCTCCTTCAAAAAATATAAATAATCTATAATCCACTTTGCTTAATCAAGCTGATTATATCATATGTCCACAGATTTTCCCACTAACTTTCAACTTCTTCACAGGTGCATTTGCTATCTTGAATATTAGCTCATCAATGCAATCTGTATATCTGCCTTGTTGAATGAGTTGGTTTTTAGCACGATTTTTTGGCAGATTAGCAGGAGAGCTATTTCATTAGCAAACTTCGTGAAAATCCTGCTAATCATTAGCAAGCTAATTTGTGCCGAAATACTTTAGTTCAACTTCTCTATGGTCTAATCTATTAGCAAAAATCGCTCCTGCTAATCGCAATTTGCTACGAATTCAAATTCTCTCGGAAAATATATAAAGCCGAAAACCTTGATTTTACAGGGTTTTCGGCGTCATTTCTGGCGTCCCCGAGACGATTTGAACGTCCGACCCCTCGCTTAGGAGGCGAGTGCTCTATCCACTGAGCTACGGAGACATCTATTAAATTTTCGGACTTGCAACACTTTCCTTTTTTCCTAAGGGGGATTGTTTCTAAGTGACCTTAGGAGGGGTTTATTACATTCACTTAACTAAAGGAACCCAATCAAATAAAAACTTAAAAACAGTAGCTTACCACTTCCGCAAGCTACTGTCTTATTATAGCAAATGAATTTCCATTCGTCAACGACCCACATTTATTCTTTAACATGTTTCATCGACCCATTTTCCTACCTCTTCAAGCAAAATTCCCGCAAAGCAGTTTCAATACTCTGAATGGATATCGGTTTTCCCAAATGTCCATTCATCCCTGCCTTCATCACGAAATCCACATCCGACTGAAGCACATTGGCCGTCATTGCAACAATTGGCAGCTTATCCGTATCCTTGCGATTCAACCCACGAATCACCGCTGTTGCCTGGCATCCATCCATTATTGGCATTTGAACATCCATCAAAATCATGTCGTAGTAGCCTTCCGGTGAAGTGGAAATCACCGTTACCGCCTCTTGCCCATTCTCTGCTTCCGTAACCCGGACTTTTCTTTTCTTCAACAGGGAAGTCACAATTTTCCGATTAATTTCAATATCGTCCACTACCAGAACCCGAAGATGCTCGAACTCTAATTCTGTATCCCCTTCATTTATTTCAGCCAAGCCCTGATTTTTCTTTACGACTTCCCGGTCCCATACCTGGAACTCCAGGTCCACCGTAAAAGTGCTTCCCTTATCCACCTTACTAGCAACAGAAATGCTGCCACCCATCATTTCAACTATGTTTTTACAGATTACAAGTCCCAGCCCAATTCCCCCATAACGCCTGGTAGAACTGTCGTCTCCCTGAGAAAATGTTTTAAACAAAGAATCAAGCGTATCTGCTCCCATTCCAATACCATAATCCCGCACCTGTATCCGGTAAATAGATTGGCATCTTCCCTTTACTTCCTCCTCTATAGTAAGCTCAACAACCCCATTGTCCCGGGAGAACTTCACTCCATTAGACAGTAGATTACTGAGAACCTGTGAAATACGAACAGCGTCTGTAATTACAATATCATTCTTTACACCTGAAAGATCCGTTTTTATACTAATATTACGCTTTTCCCCTTCAAATTGGAACATATCTGCAATAAAGGAAACCGTACTGCTAAGCGATACCTTCTCCTCTTTCAGGCACAGCTTTCCATCTTCAATAATGGACATATCCAAAAGGTTATCCACCATAAGAAGCAAATGTCTGGAAGCATTCTCCATTTTTCCCGTGTGTTCCAGTATCACTTTAGGGTCACCGGCATCCTTCATAAGCTGAGTCATACCCACTATCACATTCATCGGAGTACGGATTTCATGCCCAATGTTCATTAAAAATCGACTCTTAATCTGGCTTGCTTCTCTTTCCTTCTCTGCAATGCTTTCCAGCATTTTTTCTTTCCGCCGTTCCTCTGTCAAATCCTTGTGGGCAATTACCAAACATTCTTCTCCATTATAAGTGATTTTCCTGGCAGTCAGGGATGCCTCGAAGGTTTTGCCTGTAGGCGTAATGTATTCCCAATCCCAGGCACAGATTTCATTACTTGCTGCTGCCTTTACCAGTTCCTTTTCCATGGAACCAACTGTCAAATAACCTTCTTCCCCATAACACATGCCTAAGATTTCCTCTGCCGCTGGTATCTCAAAAAGCTCAAGCCATGCTCGGTTCATAAACACAAAAACTCGTTTTGTCGGTTGTATAATCATAATTGGCGTTGGTACACTTTCCACCACATTTTGAATATCCTGATAAGCATGCTTCAGCGCCTCCTTTTTTTCGACAGCCTCTGCTCTGGCAACATCCAGCTGCGCATTCCTCTTCTTAAGCAGGATAAGGAAATAACTTAAAATTGCAATCGTTATCACCCCTGCTATGGAAGCTGTAACAATACCTACAAACAAGGCAGGGTTGGTTTCCCTTAATGATTTTTTTTCATTTAATAAAATACTTCCTTTTGGAAGCACCGATTTGTCAATGTGATATAACTTCAAAATATTTGAATCAAAAATCCATTGATTCGTATCCAAGCCTTGATTAATCTCAGGGATATCCTTGCCATAAAAAATATCACAAACGATTTGTGCTGCCAATTTTCCCTGCATCACCCCATCTGTATACTTACCGCCTATTTGTCCATAGCCCTGGGTAGTATCAAAAAAACCAAAAATGGGAACGTTAGACACCTGAGCCAGTTTTCTTTGAAATTCCGACTGATTATGATTATTTCCATTCATATCGGTAAAAAAGGGGCCGGTAAGAATCAATGTGTTTTCCTTCCTATTGGAAACCACCTCATATAAATCCTCAAGAGGCATATTTTCATTATGAGTGATTTTTATACGACCTTCCAAAAAAGAAGTCTGTTCAATTACTTCATTTCGCTGGGCGACACCCGTCTCCGAATAGTCATTGATAACAAAGATCTCCTCCGTATCCGGGAACATCTTCAACATTTCTTCCACTGTTTCTTTAATAGAATATTTTTCCACAACACCAGTTATGTTTTTAAGTCCAGACAGCATTTGGGGATCAAAATTATTTACGCCACAAAAGACGATTGGAATATTATAAAATAAAAAATTGTAATAGTTCACTACAAATTCCAGTGCCGGATTGTCTGAAACAATCACTGCAACTGGCGGGTCCTTTAAAAAACTACTTCGGATTGAGCCTATCGCCAGGTTGTCCCGAAGCTCCAGGTTTTGGACCTTGTAAGAGTTTAAGTTCACGACTCGGTACCCCAGATCTTCATCCAGATTAAACACCGAACCAATACCCTCTGAAATATTTCTCTCCCAATTAAGTTCAGAAGAATAGGAGGAAAGATACAGTACGGATTTTTGCTTATTCTTCTGAATTAACTCAGAACTATAAATCTTTTTAAACGTACCATCTTCTTTCAATTCCTTCAAAACTTTTACCAGCTTTGGAATTGCATTCTCATATTTTTTGTTTAGATAAATATAGGACGGTATATTGTCCACACTACCCATATACGACATGTCAAAAGGCATGATAAGTTCATTTTTCCCAGTATTTGTTAATATAATTACATCACACTCACCAGATCGTAGCGATTCATAAAGCTCCGTCAAGGTGGGTTTTTCGATAAATGCCGCTACATTCTGGGGCATTTTTTTCCTAATCACACTCTTTTTAATCAGGCTTCCTACACGATAGCCCTTTAAGTCCTCCCAACGGGTAAAGCTTCCTTCTTTCTCCTTCAAACCATAGACACAAAAATCCGTCCTCCAGGTTTCAAATGGCACCATAACAAGATTTGGATAGCTCTCTTCCAATCCTGGAACCTGCCCGCAAATACCATCATATCGACCAGTGTTAACATTTTCGATTGCTTCTGTCATGGGCATAATGTGAACGGCTGCTTCAACATCCAGTCTTTTCATAGCAGCATAAACAAGCCTGTCTGAATACACACTTCCATCATAAGTATATGTAAATGTCTTTGGAAGCTCTTCTTCTGCCTTGACAATTTTTGAGTTTCCCCCCAAGTTGAGTATGATGAAAAAAACAAAAAACAGAAATAATATTCCTTTATAAGTTCCGCAGTTTTTTTTCATTTGTTCTACCTTTTATCTCTCAAAAACCATAGAGACCTTTTTTTGCAGATCCCCCCATATAGCTTATAAAAACTATATTAGATTCACACTTTTTTTTGTAACAATCCTTTTACGTTATCTTGTTCTATACAGATTTTTTCGTATTTTGGTTCTAAGTTATCATAGTTATCTGCTCTTAATTGCTCTGTTACTTCGGAAACAATCTCATACAAAGGTATCAGCCCCATATTTGCAGCAACACCTTTTAGTGTATGAGCATTTTCAAATGCTTCCTTATATTTCTTCTCCTGAATGTTCTGACCCAGTTTTGCAAAATTCCCATCCACCACAAATGCTTCCAGACAGGTTTCAAACAATTCCTCATCATCCATAAAACGGTCCATTACACCTTCAACGTCAACTCCGTATACCTTACATCTTTCCAAAAGCTCACTCATAATTTCACCTTTTCCCAGTTTATTTTATCATTAGATTACTAAACTCTGCTTGCGGCATAGGCTTATAAAAGTGAAAACCCTGCCCGATTTTACAATCAATCTCTTTTAAAAATTCCACCTGCTCCTCTGTTTCAATTCCTTCTGCGACGACCGTAAGTCCCAGCTGTTTCCCAAGATTAAAAAGAATACTTATTACACTTTCACTACGTGATTTATTACTACTATTGTGTAAGATAGCCATATCCAGCTTCATTGTATCCATTGGCACTTCTGATAACATACTAAGAGAGGAATAGCCCTTCCCAAAATTATCCATAACAATGGAAAATCCCATTTTTTTTAATACAGACACCTGTTCTATCAGTTCTCTTGCATTCTCGGTATAAGTTGCTTCAGTAATCTCCAAAGATAAATATCGTGGTTCCACCTCATATCGCTCCATCAATCTCAATAGTAATTGGGGCAGATTCGGGTTGTAAATATACACCTTTGATAGATTAACCGATATGTTAACCGGTGTATATCCATCCTCTTTCCACTTCTTTATCTGTTTGCATACCGTTTCCCAGACAAAATGATCCAGTTCAGTAATAAACCCATTTTTTTCAAAAATTGGTACAAAATCTTTAGGCAATAAAAGTCCCTTTTCCGGATGCTGCCAGCGAACCAATGCTTCTACACCCACAATTGCTCCACTCTCCAGGTTCACCTTAGGTTGGAAGTAAAGAAGAAATTGTCCCTCTTCCAGGGCAGATTCCATTTCGTTGGTTATCACCTGTTCCCTCAACAACTCCTCTCGCATTGAGTCATTATAGACAGCGCAAAAACTCTCAAATTTTCCTTTTATGGTCTGTACAGCCCACAAAGCCCGGTCACACATGGCACGAACAGACAGATTATCATCTTGAATCTGGTATACACCAAATTTAACTGTCACCCGCATATTAAGTGGATAGTTATTAATTATCTCCATCGCATACTGTGTCAGGTTTTTCTCAAAACCTTCTCGTCGTTCCATGATAATAAAAAATACATCTCCATTAGCTCTGCAGGAAATTACGTCCATACCCGCCATTTTTAAATTCATCTGCATTGCAATATAACAAAGAAGAGCATCTCCTACCACTTCCCCATACATATCATTAACCATTTTAAAGCTCTCTAAATCCAAACAGATAATATCCAATTTTTTATCTGGATTTTCAGCTATAAAGCTACTTGCTTTTGTAAAAAAAGCTTCCTTATTATATAAACCAGTTAAGGAATCTCGCTCTACAATATTGGCAAATGCTGCCGTCTCTCTAAGCTTGATGATATTTGCAAGACGACTCAGCATAATTGTAGGTTTGTAGGGTTTTACAAGAAAATCAGAAGCTCCATAAGACAAAGTTTCCAATTCACTTTGATCCCCCTCTTTTTGAGTAGTAACAATAACAGGTATTTTTGCATAATCTGGGTTTTTCTGCTGAATCTCCAAAAATTCATATCCATTCATAACAGGCATAATCAAATCTAGTAAGATTGCAGAAATAATATCTGCCTTTTGCTCTAATATTTCCAAAGCTTCTTTTCCATGCTGCGCTTCCAAAATCGTATATTCTCTGGAAAGAATTTTACGAAGCAATTCCCGATTTATCAGGTTGTCATCTACTATAAGAATAGTTCGCTTTTTTTTCATTTGTGTCTCCATCTGCGCGTTGTGTCCCACGCTGAAATCTCTTAGTCGAATACACATTTTTATTCAACCTTTAACTTCATGGCTTCAGTATAGTAAAGTAATTACGTTAGACCTCTGTGAAATCCGCCTTTCCCTGCATCCAAATATTTCCTTTAAACCGCCGCCCAACCATGGGCTCCCCTTGTAGATCCATTTTATTAATACATACACTATAATTCAAATCATTACAGCAAATAAACAATTCATATACTTCTTCGTTCGTCAGGTAATTTGTCATCACCTTCCAGTTTAAAATAGTTCCAACAATAGAATAATTATCTGATTCCGAGCCATAGGGAATAAATGAATGCTCCACAATAGAATAAATATCTTCTTTTTTTGCTCTTCTGGAAATCATGGCATAAAGATCGATGTCATCCATTGTAAGGCTATCAATTGCTTCCTGATTTCCGGCACGTGCTTCTGTGATCAGCTTATTACGATTTTGAGCCTGCGCACGTTTTGTCTCCATCAGCTTTTCGCTCTTTTCGATTCCCAATAAAATCTTTCCCTCCGTCGATAGAGCTGCCAATGTCAATGGCATAATCCTGCTCATGCTATCCTTGCTTTTTGATTCAATATAATCAATCGCATTCTGAAGGTAAAAGATGAGTGAAACGCCCAATCTCATATCATCACACATTCCCGTATATGCATCTGTGTCTACTCTTTTATTAATAATGATATCTTCCTTAGCGGTAACCGCATAGCCATTAAAATAGGGAAAGTAGTGTTCCAAATGAAAAAAACCTTTTTCATCATAGATCCCCCTCAGGGCAACACCCATACCTTCTGCAAATTCCCTTTTTATTTCTGTCATAACCTCCAGAGGACTTATCTTCGTTACATACTTTTCTGTTGGTTTATCCATAATAATTCCAATAATTTTGTCTAAATCTTTTCTACTCCTAATATTGCTGAAGCCCACTGTCCTTAGATAACTATGCACCATTTACACCACCTTTTTCTATATACTCAGTCTTATTCTTCAATAGTATCTTTTATAAATAGGGTAAGTTCCTTCGTCAAATCTTTTTCTTCCCAATCAACCTTAGGCTTACCACTTTTATCCTTTAATATGCGGATCACCGGCCTGGTTGGACATTTACTATTTTGCCTTAACACAATACCAATCTCATTTTCATTGGTCAATACCATGGTACCAATCGGATAGGCTGCTACCGATTCATTAAAAATACGGATTACTTCATAATCAAATATTCGACCCGCACCACTTACAATATATTCCATTGCATCGTGTACCTTCATGGTTGCACTAAAATTTCCATAGACCAAATTGTCAAATTCGTCGCAAACAGCAACAATTTTCGTCCCAACCCTTAATCGGTCACCATTTAAACGCAAAGGATAACCACTTCCATTCTCTCTTTCATGATGAGCAAAAATAATTTCTTTCGATGATTGCTTCAACCACTTCTGCTTTTCGATAATGGAATAGCCCTCCACTACATGCATGCGAATTGCTTTCATCTCTTTTTCCGTATAGTTATGATATTCCATATTCCTGATTTCCATCGGAACATTACAAAATCCAATATCATGGAGCACACTGCCCACAGCTATTTCTTCTATTTTATGCTTTGGAAGACCCATACGCAATGCAATTAACACAGATAATGCACAAACATTTAATGAGTGGGCATAAATCCGTTCACTTTTCTGACGAACTCCCGATATATTAAACATTACCTCTGGCTGTTCCAGCATATCTTCAATAATTTCCCTGCTAACATCCTGGAGTTTGCGAAAATCTTCATTTCCCGAATATGCATAGCGGTTTATTGTTTCTGCTACGACACTCTGACATTGTTCTTTAATCTGTATTTCGGTAATGTCTTCTGCAAATATTCCCCGAGACAAATCATCTTCCACATAAATATAGTCAATATTTAACTGCTTCAATTTATCAATATAACTCCTTTGAATGACTACACCCTCTGAGATCAAAATAATGTCATTTTCTGTAAAAATGCTTTTCGCTAGTTTCTCATTTCCTTTTATATTATCCACTAAGATTTTTCTCATATAAAATCCTTTTTTTATCCAACCCCTGTTTTCTATTTATCTTCTGTTCATAGCAGCATCCAATGCCGCCTTTTCTTCTTCCGATAAAGGTGCTTCACATTGTCCTTTGACAATTTTCTTTACGTATGTATAACATCCCTCTCTGCTACTGTGCATAGAATTAATGATACATCCGTCGTTGGTTTCCGTCAACAGTGCCAATGCAAAACTTAAACTGCCTCCCATTTCACGAAATGCATCGTACTTAACAACGGCCATTTTATTAAACGTTTTTAGCAGGAATTCATCAATTGAGTCTATATGGTTATCAATTGCAAACATATGTTCCTTGATTCCATCAATTTCTTTGAATCGTTCCACGATGACCTTCTCTAAAGAACGACCATCTTCACCATTCATAAATTCATTATATTTCTTTTTAAGGTCACTATGTTTTGCAATTAACACAATAAGCATAATCATTAAAAATAATACCACAGCTATTGTTCCAAGTAAGACATACCCCATATCAATTCCCAACTGTTCAAATACTATCATCTTAAACTCCCATCTGTGCGCCCTAGCGCACGTACAAATCAAGATGTTGAAAGGACAGTTTTACCGTTCTTTCAACCTAACTCCTATCTATATGCCAAACCAATATAATAATATTATTGCTTTAGCATGTCATCTTTTATTTGTTCATGGACGTTACCATATCAACCAATCGTTCTAACTCATCTTGTGAATAATATTCAATTTCTATAACTCCTTTATTCTTATCTTTTCGATTAATTGATACCTTTGTGCCTGTAACCGTTTTCATTTTTTCTTCTAAATCACGATAGATAAACTCATCTGACAATTTCTCTGGTTTCTTTTTAGTAACATCACCTGCTAATATTTTCTTAACCAATTTTTCTGTTTCTCTTACACTAAGCTTTTCATCCAGAACTTTTAGAGCCGCTGTATACTGTACCTCCATATCTTCGATTGCCAACAAAGCTCGTCCATGTCCACCAGAAATAATATCATCAATTAACATCTGTTGAACCTTTTCGTCCAACTTTAGAAGACGCATAGAGTTAGTAATCGCCGTCCTACTTTTTGATACTCTTTCTGCTACTTCATCCTGCTTTAAACTAAATTCTTTAATTAGTCTTTGAAATGCTAATGCTTCTTCAATAGGATTTAAGTCTTCTCTTTGAATATTTTCAATAATTGAAATCTCTGCAATTTCCTGTTCCGAATAATTTTTTATGATTGCAGGGACTTTTTTAACACCAGCTATTCTAGCAGCTCGCCATCTTCTCTCGCCAGCAATAATCTCATAGAAATTTTCTCTTTTCTGTAATACAAGCGGTTGGATAATGCCATATTGCTTTATGGATTCTGATAATTCATGCAATGCATCTTCATCAAACTTCTTTCTTGGCTGTGATTTGTTTGGCTCTATTTCATTTATTCCAATTAATGTTTCACGTGAAACATCGTCCTCACTTTTGTTTTCCGTTTTAACTGGTTCAGTTTTTTCAGGAATCATGGAATTCAATCCTCTTCCTAAACCTTTTTTCTGGGCTACCATAAATATTCTTCCTCCTTGGCAATAACTTCATCTGCTAAATCCCGATACGCCTCAGCTCCAGTAGACTTAGGGTCGTACGATGTGATAGGCAACCCATGACTTGGTGCCTCGGCTAATCTTACACTTCTTGGAATAATTGACTTATATATGTTTTGTCTTAAATTACTTTTAACATTTTCAACCACTTGCAAAGACAAATTCGTCCTTGCATCATACATAGTAAACACAACACCTTCTATTTCAAGATATGGATTCAATCTTTCTTTCACTAAATTTATTGTATGTATTAACTGGGTCAAACCCTCCAATGCATAATATTCACATTGAATGGGCACTAAAACAGTATCTGCTGTAGTCATAGCATTTACTGTCAAAGTATTCAGAGAAGGCGGACAGTCTATAATAATATAATCATAATTATCTTTGACTTTGTCAACGCTTTTCTTCATAATAAACTCTTTTTCTTCAATGCCAATCAACTCTATTTCTGCACCAACCAAATTTACATTAGAGGATATTAGTGAGATATTTTGCATCACATTTGGAATAATACATTCTTCAATCGTACACATACCAATCATTAATTCATAAACTGAATTTTCTACTTGGCTCTTATCTACACCTAATCCACTGGTGCAGTTTCCCTGTGGGTCGACATCTATGGTTAATATTTTTTTACCTTTTTCAGCCAGACATGCGGAAAGGTTAATTGCCGTTGTTGTTTTACCAACGCCACCCTTCTGGTTTGCAACTGCTATAATTCTTCCCATCTGATTTCTCCTTCTTCTCTTGTTGACTATCTTTTATTATATCACTTTTTTTTCAACATTGCTATATAAAAAAAACAAATGTTTCACGTGAAACATTTGCTTTTATCCTATAAAACATCAATCATATTATTTCTAATTGCAAAAACAACTGCCTGTGTACGGTCGGAAACACCGATTTTCTTAAAGATGCTGGAAACATGGTTTTTTACCGTCTTCTCACTAATAAATAGCTTTTCAGCAATCTCCTTGTTGTAAATACCCTCTCCCAGCAGCTCCAATACTTGCAATTCTCTTCTTGTCAAAACACTGTCGCGAATATTTGTCCGTGGCTTCGTAATCTTTTCCTTAAGTAATGGTGTGAGGGAAGGTTGGATATAATTCTCGCCATTATAAATAGCTCCAATTGCTGTTTTCAAAACAGACGAATCTGAATCCTTTAATACATATCCATTGACGCCAATATTTACTGCTTTTAATAAATACTCAATTTCATTATGTATAGTCAGTATCAGCACCTTTACATTTTTCTTTTCTCTTTTTAATTGCTCCAGAACCTGCAGTCCATTCATATTAGGCATGTTTATATCCAAAAGTAGAACATCAGGAACTACCTTATTTAATAAGGTCATACACTCAAGTCCATCGCCTGCTTCACCAATTACAGAAATATCTCCCTCTAACTCTAACAGTTGCTTTAATCCCTCTCGAATCATGGAATGATCATCCACAATAACTATGTTTATCGGTTTCATTCTTGTCCTCCTCAACAATAGGTATACTCAATTCTATTTTAGTGCCATTACTATCCGACTCAACCCCCATTAAACCGGAAAGAAGTTTTACTCTCTCTTCCATCATAGACAATCCATAATGTGTTTTCTCTTTTATATGATCATCTATATTAAATCCTACTCCGTTATCACGAATTTGAATCTCCAAAGTAGCTTCGGTGTATAACAAATGTATATCTACTTTAGTAGCTCTTGCATGTTTTTGCACATTAGTCAACGCCTCTTGAATAACACGAAACAAAGTAAGATTTATAATTGGCAGAACATTTCTATTTTCGTCACTGTCCACTTCTAAAGTAATATCCAACAAATCATTTTCAACTGATAACTGCTGAATGTACTGTTCCAATGCCAAAACTAATCCTAAATCGTCAATAGCCATTGGCCTCAACTCATATATAATTTCTCTTAACTCATTAATGGAAGCCCGAATAATATCACTCATGGTATTTAACTCTAACTTGGCACGAACCAAATCAATGTCCATTAACTTTCCAACAAATTCGGTCTTATGGATTAGATTTGTCAGACTTTGTACAGTAGTGTCGTGTAATTCCATTGATATTCTCTTTCGCTCCAATTCCTGAGTTTCCAATATACAAATTGATGTTATTGCACTGTCTTCAAACTTTTCCATAATTTTACATCTCCATACTACTTTAACATATCTGCATCTAAAAGTGAACTGGAAAATAACCAATTTTCACTATTATATAATATTTCAAAAATTTTTTCCACAAAAAACAGAAATATTATTGTAACAATTGCTTGATTAACATATAATAAAGAGATAAGAAAGATTTAACAACGAGATAAACATCTTTTTCTCATAAGTGATAATTTAAGGCAATATAATATGAGAAATTTTATCATATCAGAAGGAAGGAATCATAATGAAAAAGGGAAAAAAGATTACCTTGTTTATTTTTGTCACAAGCTTGTTTGTAATAATGATTTATGTAATCAATAAAATATTATTTTTTCTGTCAACCGTAAAAGAAATATTATTTTCTGATAAAAGCAGCTTCTACAACTGGAGGTTCGGAAAAGTATTTTATACCAAAAGGGGAAATGGCAGTCCCGTATTACTAATCCATGATTTAGACTGTACCAGTTCTGAATTTGAATGGAAAGAAATCCAGGCACGGCTGGAACCTTATCACACTGTATACTCATTGGATTTACTGGGATGTGGACGCTCCGACAAACCGAAGATGACATATACCAATTATTTATATGTGCAATTGATTTCAGATTTTATCAAAAATGTAATAAAACATAAAACGGATGTTGTTGTCACTGGCCATGCCGCTCCCGCTGTTATTATGAGCTGCTATATGGATAAGAACCTGTTCCAAAACATGATTCTGGTCAATCCGGACAATCTTTCTACCATTGGAAAGTATCCCAAGACAAAGCATTCCTTTCTAAAATTTATAATTGATTTTCCAATCCTTGGAACTTTTATTTATAATACAGCAGTATCGAAACCTTTTATTACAGAATCATTTCAAAATAAATATTTTGCAAACAGTTTATCCATACCAAATCGCTATATAAATGCTTACCATGAAGCCGCTCATCTGGGAGGAAGTTCTTCCAAATCAATGTATTCCAGTATAAAGTGTCATTATACAAACACAAATTTTATTCATGGATTAAAAGAGATTAATCATAGCATATACATTATTGCCGGGGAACAGGAAACAAATATTACAGAAACTCTAAATCAATATACAGAACTTAATCCTTCCATTGAGTGGGATATCATTAAAGGAACCAAACATCTACCACAATTAGAAAAACCTGCTGAGTTTGCAGGTCTTTTAGACATATATTTGAGTTAACCCATTTTGTATCTATAGGGATGTCACAAAATACTTGATTTGTGACATCCCTTTTGCTTTACTCCATGCCACACTGTTTACATAAAGACATTCTTGATACTTCCATATCAATTCTCTCTATTCCAATTCCATCTGTATACACTTCAGAAATTTTATTAAACCCAATCTTTTCATAAAATTTTATTGCATTTAATTTAGCACCAACAATAACGCTCTGAGCTCCAGACAAAAAAGCCTTATCAATCAGCATACGAACCAAAAAATCTCCATATCCATTTCCACGCTCTTCCTTAATAATAGCAATATGACTGATACGATAAGAATCACCGTCATAAAGGATACGCCCGGTTCCCAGCTTCTTACCCTTTACCGAAATAATAGCGTGTACACAAAACTCATCAAATTTATCAAATTCCGCTTCTTCCGATAAATTTTCCTCTTCCACATATACTTTTCTACGGATATCAAATACCTCCGTCAAATCATCATCTGCTCCAAATAAATACTTACCTTCTATCATAATAATTTATCCCGCCTTTACTGTTTTAGCTATTTCTAATTGGTTCTTTAGTTGGCTTGCCGGCAGTTCTGGGATACTGCTTTGGTGTATTTCTTTCTTTATGAATTACAACAAAAGATCTCCCCATGTCCGTATCCATCAAATTAAAAGTTTCTACCCTCTCAATCACTCCACCAAAAGTTTCAACTGCCCTTTTTGACTCCTTAAGTTCCTCTTCAATTTTACCTGACTTGTACGGAATAAAATATCCTTGTTTTTTCACATAAGGGATACAATATTCAGAAAGCGTTGCTAAATTAGCAACCGCTCTTGAAACACAAAGGTCATACTGTTCACGGTAATCCTTTTGTCTTCCATAATCCTCCGCACGTCCATGAATTGCAGTAATACCAGTAAGCTCAAGCCTTTTAATTACCTCATTCAAAAAATTAACTCTCTTATTTAAGGAATCTAAAAGGGTCATCTGCAAATCAGGAAACGCAATTTTCAAAGGCATTCCCGGAAAACCAGCTCCTGTCCCTAAATCCAATACTCGATAAGTATCTGAAAATTCATTCAATGGCAAAACCTTAATCAATTCAAGACTATCAGCAAAATGCTTAACCAACACCTCTTCATAATCTGTAATTCCAGTGAGATTCATAAATTCATTCCACTCTACCAATATCTCATAATAATTCAAAAACTGCCTGCACTGATGCTCACACAATTCAATACCAAGCTTACCAACGACCTCTTCAATTCGCTTCCAATCATCCATTGCATAACTCCTATCTGTGCATACCAAAACATCAAACTTTATCTTAAAAAATGAAAGTACATAGTCAGCTTACCAAACTCACCATAAAACACAAGTACATTCAATGGCATCGACTGTTCTCAGTTAACTCATTCCAAATAAATAACTTATCGCCTTAACTGCTCCAAGTAGACCAGCAAGACCGAAATATCCGCTGGAGAAACTCCTGATATTCTGGAAGCCTGTCCAACCGAATGAGGCCTAATCTTGCTAAGCTTCTGAACCGCTTCTCGGCGAAGACTATGAACCTGCTCATAATCAATATTATTGGGAATCTTTTTATTCTCCAACTTTTTAAACTGCTCCACCTGTTTCATCTGTCTCTTAATGTATCCCTCATATTTCAGATTAATATTAACCTGCTCTATAACATCCTCATCCAACGGAACCCTATCCTTATCTATTCCATCTAACATTTCATAAGTCAACTCCGGACGCCGGATTAAATCAGCCAGGGTACATCCTGAATTCAATGGGGTACTTCCATTGGCAGCGAGCAATTCCTGCACCTTCTGATTCGCCCCAATATTAACCTTTTCAACACGATCCATTTCTTCCTGAATCTGACTTTCCTTCAACAAAAGCTTTTGATAACGCTCTTCATCAATCAAACCAACCTGGTATCCTAACTTTGTTAAACGCTGATCTGCATTGTCCTGTCTTAAAATCAACCGGTATTCTGCTCGAGACGTCATCATACGATAGGGTTCCAGCGTTTCCTTTGTAACAAGATCATCAATTAAAACTCCTATGTAAGCAGAAGAACGATCCAAAATCAATGGATCTTTTCCAAGTAATTTCATACTTACATTAATTCCAGCAATCAAACCCTGTGCAGCCGCCTCTTCATAACCAGAACTACCATTAAACTGGCCACCACTAAAAAGCCCATCAATACTCTTAAACTCCAGGGAAGACTTTAACTGATTAGGATTAATACAATCATATTCAATCGCATAAGCATTTCTAACAATCTTAACATTTTCCAATCCCTGTACAGATCGATACATAGCGTATTGAACATCCTCCGGAAGTGAACTGGACATTCCGCCGACATACATTTCATTTGTATAAGCCCCTTCAGGCTCAATGAACACCTGATGACGATCCTTATCTGCAAATCGAACCACCTTATCTTCAATAGAAGGGCAATATCTGGGTCCAGTTCCTTTTATGTCACCACAATACAAAGGAGAACGATCCAAATTTTTTCTAATTATCTCATGAGTACTCTCGTTCGTGTAGGTAAGCCAACAAGAAATCTGCTCCCTCTCCAAATCCTCCCCACGATTAGTGAAAGAAAAAGGAACTATTTTCTCATCACCCTTCTGCTCCTCCATCTGAGAAAAATCCACCGAACGCTTATCAATCCGAGCAGGAGTACCCGTCTTAAACCGATACAACTCAATGCCCAACTCCCTCAAAGAATCCGATAAATAATTAGCCGCTGCCAATCCACCCGGTCCAGTAAAATTACTAACATCCCCATAAACACATCTCGACTTCAAATAAACCCCAGTACAAAGAATAACAGCATTACAAGGATATACTGCTCCCGAATAAGTCTCCACACCAGTTACCTTTCCTTCTTCCACCAATATCTTCACAACTTCAGCCTGCTTCAAAGTAAGGTTTTCCGCATTCTCAACCACTTTTCTCATTGCATTCGTATAAGCTTGCTTATCCGCCTGAGCTCGAAGAGAATGAACCGCAGGACCTTTCGATTTGTTCAACATTTTAGATTGGATAAAGGTCTCGTCTATCACTTTACCCATCTGTCCACCCATGGCATCAATTTCCTTCACCAGATGTCCCTTAGAACTTCCTCCAATATTAGGATTACAAGCCATATGTGCTACGCTATCCATACTAACCGTAAACATAATAGTCTGAAAACCAAGTCTTGCACATGCCAGCGCTGCTTCACAACCAGCATGACCAGCACCAACTACCACTACATCATACTCCTCATAAATATATGACATAACATCTTCCTTTCTATCCATCCAAACATAAACTACCAATAACACAAGCTATTAAAACGTAAAATTTTTTAACCCTACTCACTTCCCCATACAAAACTTACTAAAAATAGTATTCACCAAATCTTCTCCCACTGACTCTCCAATAATCTCCCCCAAAGACTCATAAGCACTCATTAGATCAATTGAATAAAAATCCTCCGGCATCCCATCCTCTATAGATTTTTTCACCTGTTTTATACTTCTAAGACTTTCCTCTAACGCATGTTTATGACGTACATTCGTTATATAAATCTCATCATTAAATTGAAGCTCCCCATGAAAAAACATCTGAGAAATAACCTTTTCCAATTCCTCAATTCCTTCCTGGCTCTTTGCTGAAACCTCAATCATCTGCTGGCTGGCATATTTTTGCAAATCATCCTTTCCAACAACCGCATCCAAATCTATTTTATTTAATAGGATAATAGATTTCTTACCCTCCATTAATCTCATAATCTCCTGATCATTTTCATCTAACTCTCTGGAAGCATCCACCACATAGACAATTAAATCAGCATCCAAAGCAGATTCCTTCGCCCGTTCAACACCTATCTTTTCTACAAAATCTTTAGTATCCCGTATCCCTGCCGTATCAATCAAATTTAAAACAATTCCACCCAAATGGATACTCTCTTCTAAAATATCTCTAGTCGTACCTTCAATATCCGTAACAATAGCCCTGTCTTCTCCCACTAAAACATTTAATAAAGAAGATTTTCCGACATTTGGTTTTCCCAAAATAACAGTCTTAATACCTTCTTTTAGTATTTTACCATTATCCGCAGATTGCAGCAAATGATTTAACTTCTTCTCATGCTCCATCATTCGTTTCAACAACTCCTCAGCAAATCCCTCGATCGAAATGTGCTCCGGATCATCCAAAGCAGCCTCAATAAACGCAATATCACGAATAATAATCTCACGTGTCTTTATAATTTCTCTATGAACATTTCCTCTCAATTGATGCACTGAGCTTTTTAAAGCCATCTCATTCTTTGCCGTAATCATATCACTGACCGCCTCCGCCTGAGACAAATCAATTCTACCATTTAAAAAAGCCCTTTTTGTAAACTCACCTGGCTCTGCCGGCCTTGCACCATATTTAATAACTGTTTCTAAAATCTTCTTTGTTACCACAACACCACCATGGCAGTCAATTTCCACAACATCCTCACAAGTGTAAGAATTTGGACTCTTCATTAACAGAACCATAACCTCATCAACAATTTCATCTCCATCCTTTATAAAGCCATAATGAACTGTATGGCTTTTCTCCTTGCTTAATATCTTTTTACCAGTTTTGGCTTCATACACCTTATCAATAATTTCAAAACTTTCCGGACCACTGATACGAATAATACTGATTCCAGCATTCGTCATAGCCGTTGCAATGGCAGCGATGGTATCTGTCTTCAAAATGATTCCCTCCCTATTACACAAAAATGAAATAACGACCCGCAGCAAAAGCCGCGAGCCGCATCCTTTTCGATTCTCAATTTCCTATTCCTCTGAAGTTACTTCCTTCACTCCACTTTCACGATCCTGATATCTTTTCTTGGAATAATCTCTTCTATTATTGTTGTTATTATAACGGCTATGACCACCTCTATTATTGTTATTATTGCCATAATCACGGTATCCCTTTTTCAGAGTCACTACCACTTTACGATAAGGCTCTTCACCCTCACTATGGGTTTCTACGAATTTATCTCCCTGCAATGCAGAATGAATAATTCTTCTTTCATAAGGATTCATAGGCTCTAATGAAACGGAGCGTTTCGTCCGCTTCACCTTAAAAGCAATATTTTTGGCAAGGTTTTCAAGGGTTTCTCTCCGTCTTTCTCTGTAATTTTCTGTATCCAGCTTTACTTTCAGATAATTGTTAGTCTCTTTATTAATTACCAGGCTAACCAGATACTGAAGAGAATCCAAGGTCTGTCCTCTTTTCCCAATAAGGATTCCCATATCTTCGCCTTCCACATTGATATTAACCATACCTTCTTCTCTATCAAAATTAACTTCTACTTTTGATTCAATGTTCATCGCATCAAAAACATCTTTTAAGAATTTTTTTGCAATGCCTTCTACATCAGCGGTTTCTTCAACATAAACCTTTTTTGCCTGTAACTTTTCTTCCACTACTGGTTCTGCATTCTTCTGAGCCTTTACTTCTGTCTTAACCTCAGACCGCTTCTCAACCTTAACTTCTTTGGCTGGCTTAACCTCTTTCGCCGGTGCTTTTTCCACAGGTATAGAAGAAACTACCTCTTCATCTCTTTTTCTTGCTCTAATTTTTGCAGGCTTACTAAATAATCCAAGTAATCCACTCTTTTCTTCTTCCAGCACTTCATATTCAATCATAGAACTTGGTACCTGTAAAGTAACAGATGCGTCTGTTAAGGCCTCAGTTAACGTTTTTGCTGTAAATTCCACCCAAGCATTCATACTATTTTCCCTCCTTCTCCTTCTGACTGCGGTTTAACATATTGGCATAGTCTGCGATACTTCCCGACTTATACTCAGTATTTGAATCTTCCGCTTTATTTTCAGAAGCTAAACCATCAATTTTTTTACTGTTAACACTTGCTCTTTCACCAATAGTACTAGTCTTTTTCTTTGCATATTCTTCCATGGACATACTTGGATTAGCACCAATCTTGGCTTTTCTTTTCTTCTGTTTTTCTTTATTCTTCTCAATTAAAGCATCTATATCCACTTTTTCCATATGTTTGTCTAAAATCAACTGCTGAAAAATACGGAAAACGGAACCTGCTATCCAGTAAATACCAAGACCAACCGGAAGAGTTAAACAAATTGCTCCTGAAAAATACGGCATTATAGTATTCATAGTCTTCATAGTTGATGCTGCAGTATCATTTCCAGTAGACTGAGGCACATTTCTTGTCATAAGCTTTGTCTGAATAATCTGAGTTATAATTGACAAAACAGGAATTAAAATATAAGCCAGTTTAATAATAACTGGAACACCAGAAGCCATGAATTGACCCATAGGAGTTTCCGCAATATTTAATCCAAATCCAAACGTATTAATCTTAATAATCTGCTGTGAATTAGTCTGAATAATATCATGGATAGAAGCAAAATTTGGATTACTCATAAGCTCATTCCAATGTGTTGCATTAAATTGTGATAAAATATCAATAATGTGGTCGGAAGAAATAGAAGTACTAATATCTCCCCATTTTTTCACATTTAAAATTGTAAAACTATTAGCATATTCTGTCATAGTAGCCAAATAATCTGTTCCCAATAGAGCCGAAGCTACATTAGAATAAAAATCCTTGATACCACTTACATATGCTGGAATATTATATATTACTCGATAAAGTGCAAACAAAATCGGCATGGTAATAAGCATTGGAAGACAACCACCAGTTGGGTTCGCACCATATTTCTCATATACTGCCTGAGTTTCAGCCTGTGAATTCCTCAAAGAAGTTTCATCTTTTTTACCTTTGTATTTTTCCTGGATCTTTGTAAGCTCAGGACTCATTTTTGAAGAAAGCTTTGAAAACTTCTGCTGTTTTATCGTCATAGGAATCATCAATGCATTTACAACAAATGTAAATATAATGATACAAAATCCCGCATTTTGTATTCCAAAATTACTGAAAAAAGAATAAATTCCATTTAAAAACCATCCTAAAACTACTGCGATGGGTCCTAAGAATGCCCCATCATATTTCGTTAATACTGCTAATAACACCTTTTTTCCTCCTTAAACCCTTGGCTGCCCCAAATTGCAGCTCCTATTTACGGTACAGGGTCGTATCCCCCTTTATGAAAAGGATGACAACGCAAAATTCTCCTTATGGCAAGGTAAGACCCTTTGAATAAACCATGTTTTTCCAATGCTTCTATAGCATAAGAAGAACAGGTAGGCGTATAGATACAAGTAGGCCTTCCCTTTAAAGGAGAAATATAATTACGATATAGATTTATCAAAAATATTAAAAACCGTCTCACGATTCAATCATCTCTTTTTTTATAATTCTATGGAGTTTTCCTAAATGTAACAACGCACTGTTGATTTCTCTAAAATCTTTGTCTTTTGCCGTATTCCGGCCAATCACCACTATGTCCCAACCACTATGGAACTCTTCTTCACATAATCTGTAACTCTCTCTGATTAACCGGGTCACCCTGTGTCTTACCACACTGTTTCCAACTTTTTTGCTGACTGATATGCCAAACCGATTTTTATCCAATCCATTCTTATAAACATACATAACCAAATACCGATTTGCATAAGACTTTCCGTTTCGATACACATTTTGAAAATCCTGATTACTTTTTAATGACTCAAACAATTAACTATCCCCTGACAGATAAATCATTAAGAGAAGAAAAGGTCACAATATTGCGACCTAAGCTGATAATACTTTTCTTCCCTTTGCTCTTCTTGCTGCTAATACTTTTCTACCATTGCTGGTACTCATTCTTTTTCTAAATCCATGAACTTTGGATCTTGATCTCTTTTTAGGCTGGAATGTCATTTTCATTGCTAAGCACCTCCTTTTCTTACCAAACTAATTTTTTAGTAGGCACATTTCCTCTATTTTATAGAAAATACCATGTCCATTATATCGGCTCAGCACTCTCTCGTCAAGTAAAATATTATAAAATCCATCACTTTTTAAGTTATTCACATAGGTATCAACACCCATGTTCTACAACTGTGTTATCCACTTTTTGTGGATAACTTGTGGATAACCTAATTGATTTAAGCCCGTTTTGACATTTTTCTATCCTTATTTTACCCATATTTTCGCTAAAATAACAATTATCCACTTTTTTTAACCCTTGTCCACTTTTTTGTGCATAACTTATTTTCTTTTTTGAAAAATATACTTATTCACATTTGGTTATCCACATTTCCACTCTTCATTTCACATAATACCCACCTTAATTATTAGATTTTTTTTTAATCCATTGAAAAATTTACAGAATTGATATATTATATAACTATATGCTTATAAAAGAGTCCCCCATCGGACCCTTTATCAGGAGGTTTAAATGAAAGAATTATTATTAGGTAAATGGGAAGAAATTCTTGAGTATCTAAAAATGGAACATGGCATTTCTGACGTTTCTTTCCGAACCTGGATTCAGCCATTAAAAATATATACCATTCGCGACAATATCATTACCATTGAAATCAATGACAAAAGAATCGGAAACAGTAAAGAATACATTATTAATAGGTACTCTCTTCCATTAAAAGTATCCATAGAAGAGATTATAGGAGAAGAATTTGAATTAGAATTTTTGTCCTCTACCGAAATAGCCAACCTCAAACCAGAACTTACTGCTTCCAATCCCTCTGACAAAATCACAAAAGAATCCAATCAAAAATATCCTAATTTAAATCCAAGATATACTTTTGATACCTTCGTAGTTGGAAATAATAACTCCTTTGCTCATGCTGCATCTTTAGCAGTAGCAGAAGCCCCTGGTGAGGTTTACAACCCTCTTTTTATCTATGGAGGTGTTGGACTTGGAAAAACCCATCTTATGCACTCAATCGCACATTATATATTAGAACAAAATCCCAGTGCAAAAGTACAGTACGTAACCAGTGAAAAATTTACCAATGAACTGATTGAAGCGATTCGTAATAAAGCCGATACCCACTCCATTGCGGAGTTCCGTAAGAAATACAGAGAGATTGACGTACTTTTAATCGATGATATCCAGTTTATTATAGGAAAAGAAAGTACTCAGGAAGAATTTTTCCACACCTTTAATCATCTTCATGAATCCAAAAGGCAGATTATTTTATCTTCGGACAAGCCGCCAAAAGATATGGAAATCTTAGAAGAAAGACTTCGTTCACGTTTTGAATGGGGTCTTAATGTTGATATTAAATCACCAGACTATGAAACCAGAATGGCTATTTTAAAGAAAAAAGAAGAACTTGATGGTTTATCCATTGACAATGAAGTCATGAAGTACATTGCAACCAACATCAAATCCAACATTCGTGAGCTGGAAGGAGCCTTAACTCAAATCGTCGCTCGTTCTCGCCTTATTAATAAGGAAGTTGATGTTGCACTGGCAGAAGAAGCTCTAAAGGATTTAATTTCACCAAATGATACCAGAGACATTACGATAGAGCTTATCAATAGCATTGTAGCAGAACATTTTGACATAACGCCAGCTGATATCATCTCAACCAAAAAAAGCAGAAACATTGCCTACCCAAGACAGATATGCATGTATCTGTGTCGACAGCTCACCGATATTTCTTTCAAAGAAATCGGCGGTGCCCTGGGTGGAAGAGATCATACTACCGTAATGCACGGCTGTGATAAAATAACCGATGACCTAAAAACCGATACCTCCCTGGTCAACATAATCGAAGTGATTAAGAAAAAAATTAACCCTCATTAATCAGGTGTATAACATGTTAATAAATAGGTGGTTAAATGGTGTATCATTTTTTAACAAACTTTATTTCACTTTTTATACCCACAAAACCCACATTTTAAAATCAAGTTAACCACACAGTTATCAAACGCTCAAACCTTTGATTTTATCAGCCAAAAAGCACTTATTCACAAATTCACATCCCCTACTACGATTACTACGAAGTAGTTTAATATATTTATATATAAAAATCCCGGAAGGAGTTATACACATGAAAATTATATGTAAAAAATCTGACTTGCTTAATAGTGTAAATATTGTCTTAAAAGCTGTTCCTGCAAAATCAACGATGCCTATTTTAGAATGTATCATTATTGAAGTAACCGGAGGTAAGATTAAACTGGTCGGTAATGATATGGAACTGGCTATCGAAACATTGGTAGAAGGACAGATTTTAGACGAAGGCACAATTGCTATTAATGCAAAAGTATTTTCCGAAATTATCCGTAAGCTTCCAGATAATGATATTACCATTGAAACAGATGAAAATTATATAGCAAACATTACCTGTGAAAAAGCAAACTTTAATATTTCAGGAAAGAGCAGTGAAGAATTTCCTTCCATTCCTTATATCGAAAGAAACCAATCTATTGTCATTTCTCAGTTCAGTCTAAAAGAAATCATTCGTCAGACCGTATTTTCTATTTCTGATAATGAAAACAATAAAATTATGACTGGAGAATTATTTGAAGTAAATGGAGAGGAATTTAAAGTAGTTTCTCTGGATGGTCATCGTATTTCCATCCGCAAGATTAAATTAAAAGAATCCTATTCACCAGTAAAGGTTATCGTTCCAGGAAAAACACTAAACGAAATCAGTAAGATTCTATCAGGAGAAATGGATGAAGAAGTAAGTGTATTTTTTACCACGAAGCACATTGTATTTGAATTTAATGATACGGTAGTACTTTCCCGCCTCATTGAAGGAGAATATTATAAAATAGAGCAGATGCTTTCCAGTGATTATGAAACTAAAATCACTGTAAATAAAAAAGAATTTTTAAGCTGTATTGACCGTGCAACTCTGCTTATTAAAGAATCAGAAAAAAAACCAATTATAATCAATATTGGAACAGAAGCTATGGAACTGAAAATCAACTCTGCGATTGGTTCCATGAAGGAAGAAATCGATATTACCAAAGAAGGAAAAGAAATATTAATTGGATTTAATCCAAAGTTCTTAATGGATGCTCTCCGTGTTATTGATGAAGAAGAAGTAGATATTTATTTATTTAATCCAAAGGCACCATGTTTTATTAAAGATAAGGACGAGAGTTATATTTATTTGATTTTGCCGGTAAATTTTAATGCCGGTGTAAATTAATAAAAGAAAGCAATAAGAAAATTGATAAATTAAAAAATGTATTATTCTCCTCATAGATTTATTATACCGAGGTTATTGACATAATAAAAAATTATTTAAGAGTTGAATTAAAAAAGCGAATTTAACTCAATGATTTAAGCGCATATCGCAAGCGCAGATTGGTAAACTTATGGAAGTATTGCAGATCAAAGATGATTTTATAAAGCTAGGGCAAGCACTAAAGCTTGCCAACCTTGTGGAATCTGGTGTCGATGCTAAATTCGTAGTTCAAGATGGTTTGGTAAAAGTAAACGGAGGAACCGAATTTCAGCGAGGAAAAAAACTGTATGATGGAGACCGTTTTGAATTTGATAACAAGGAATTTCAGATTCAGAAAATGTAATTGCCATGATAATCAAATCCATTGAATTAAGCAATTTTAGAAATTATGATTTTTTGTCTATGAGCTTCCATCCAGAAACGAATATATTATATGGCGACAATGCCCAGGGTAAGACTAATATATTAGAGGCTATTTATATTACAACCACCACAAAATCACATAAGGGCAGTAAAGACAAAGAAGTGATTCAGATGGAAAAAAGCGAATCCCATATTCGTTTAAAGGTTGAAAAGGATGGAATGAATCATACTATTGACATGCATATAAAGAAAAATAAGTCAAAAGGAATTGCGATTGATGGAATTCCAATCCGAAAATCAGGGGAATTAATTGGGATGGTCCATGTCGTCTTTTTTTCTCCTGAGGATCTAAGTATTATTAAAAATGGTCCGGGAGAAAGAAGAAGATTTATAGACATGGAATTATGCCAGCTGGATAAAATATATCTCTATAATCTTGGCAAATATAATAAAATTCTTGTGCAAAGAAATAATTTATTGAAACAGATAGGTTTTAGAAAAGAATTGTTGGATACACTCAGTATATGGGATGAACAATTGGTTTATTATGGAAAACAGATTATAAAGAGCCGTAGAGAATTTATTAAGCAGCTGAATGAAATCATTTTTTATATACATAAAAAACTATCAGGTGGAAAAGAAGAACTATTTATTGAATATGAGGCAAACGTCAGCGAAGAAGAATTTGAAGAAAAGTTAAAAAATTCTCTGGAGCGGGATTTGAATTTTAAAGTCTCACATATAGGCCCTCATCGAGATGATATTCTATTTTTAATAAAAGAAATTGATATACGAAAATATGGTTCACAAGGACAGCAGAGAACCGCTGCATTATCCCTGAAGCTGTCGGAAATTGAATTACTAAAACAAACAACCAGACAAAATCCTATTTTATTGCTGGATGATGTATTATCCGAGTTGGATCGGAATCGGCAGAATTACCTGCTGGAAAGTATTAAAGGAATCCAGACCATTGTAACTTGTACTGGATTGGAAGAATTCATCAGCAATCGGATTAAGATAAATAAAGTATACAAAGTAGTTGAAGGAACTGTAGCAGAAGAAAATAATAGCACTGAATAGTTTCTAAAATAATTTTTAGTCTTAGGAGGAAATTTATGAGTCAAGATTATGGTGCTGACCAGATTCAGATATTAGAGGGTTTGGAAGCGGTAAGAAAAAGACCGGGAATGTATATTGGAAGCACTTCATTAAAAGGACTTCATCATTTAGTATATGAGATTGTAGATAATGCTGTCGATGAAGCGTTAGCTGGATATTGTACCAATATTCATGTGACAATCAATGAAGATAATTCTATTACAGTTATCGATAATGGTCGTGGTATTCCCGTAGGCATCAATCAAAAAGCAGGACTCCCGGCCGTAGAAGTTGTATTTACTATTCTGCATGCAGGAGGAAAATTTGGCGGTGGCGGGTATAAGGTTTCCGGCGGACTTCATGGTGTAGGTGCATCTGTTGTAAATGCTTTATCGGAATGGCTGGAGGTAACCATCCATACAGAAGGAAAAATGTATAAACAGCGCTACGAAAGAGGAAAAGTAATGTATCCGCTGAAGGAAGTGGGAGAGTCGGATTTAAATGGTACCCATGTTTCCTTTTTACCAGATAAAGAAATTTTTGAAGAAACAGTATATGACTATGATACCTTACGACAGAGACTTCGTGAAATGGCCTTTTTAACAAAAGGAATCAGAATTAGTCTAACTGACAAGAGAATGGAAGAACCAAAAGTAAGAGAATTCCATTATGAAGGCGGAATTAAAGAATATGTGGCTTATTTAAATCGTCACAAGGATCCTATTTATGAAAATATTATTTACTGTGAAGGTGAAAAGAATGATGTTTATGTCGAAGTAGCTATGCAGCACAACAGCTCCTATACCGAAGGCTGCTATAGTTTTGTAAATAATATTACCACACCGGAAGGTGGAACTCATTTAATTGGTTTTAAAAATGCTTTAACCAAAACCTTTAATGATTACGCCAGAAGCCAGAAATATTTAAAAGATAATGAACAAAACTTAAGTGGTGAAGATATTAGAGAAGGTCTTTCGGCAATTATAAGTATCAAGATTATGGATCCTCAGTTTGAAGGACAAACGAAGCAAAAATTAGGAAATAGTGAAGCAAGAGGTGCAGTAGAAAATATTGTAACCGAGCAACTTACTTACTTCCTGGAACAAAATCCATCTACTGCAAAAATAATCTGTGAAAAAGCAGTACTTGCTCAAAGAGCCAGAGATGCTGCCAGAAAGGCCAGAGATTTAACCAGAAGAAAGACAGCTCTAGAAGGAATGAGTTTACCAGGTAAGCTGGCAGACTGTTCAGATAAAAATCCAAAAAATTGTGAAATCTACATCGTAGAGGGAGATTCTGCGGGAGGAAGTGCAAAAACCGCCCGTTCCAGAGCAACTCAGGCAATTCTTCCACTTCGTGGAAAGATATTAAATGTAGAAAAAGCAAGACTGGATAAAATTTTAGTAAATGCTGAAATAAAAGCTATGATTACTGCGTTTGGTACGGGAATATCCGAAGATTTTGATATTTCAAAATTAAGATATCATAAAATTATCATTATGACAGATGCGGACGTAGATGGTGCTCACATTAGTACTCTGCTCCTTACCTTCCTTTACCGCTTTATGCCGGAGCTTATTAGACAGGGATATGTTTATTTGGCACAGCCACCTCTTTATAAGCTGGAAAAAGGAAAAAATGTCTGGTATGCCTATAATGATGCAGAGTTAGATACCATTTTAGGTGAAGTTGGGCGTGATACCAACAACAAAATTCAGCGATATAAAGGTCTTGGTGAGATGGATGCAGAACAGTTGTGGGAAACCACGATGGACCCGGAAAGAAGAGTCCTTCTAAGAGTAACCATGGACGAAGAATCCGAAACAGAAATCGACTTAACCTTTACAACCTTAATGGGAGATAAAGTAGAACCAAGACGTGAATTTATTGAAGAGAATGCAAAATATGTTCGTAACTTAGATATCTAAACTGGTTACTATTCACAGGCAAGTCTGTAAATAGTGAAGAAATGAGGTAAAATAGTAAATGGATGAAAATATCTTTGATAAGGTACAGGAAGTAGACCTTAAGAAAACCATGGAAACATCATACATTGATTATGCCATGTCTGTTATTGCTTCTCGTGCCTTGCCGGATGTAAGAGATGGTCTGAAACCGGTGCAGAGAAGAATTTTATATGCAATGATCGAGCTGAATAATGGTCCGGACAAGCCACATCGTAAGTGTGCCCGTATTGTCGGAGATACTATGGGTAAATTTCACCCCCATGGTGACAGTTCCATTTATGGTGCTTTAGTAAATCTTGCACAGGAATGGTCTACCCGTTATCCATTGGTAGATGGACATGGAAACTTTGGTTCTGTGGATGGTGATGGTGCAGCGGCCATGCGTTATACAGAGGCTCGGTTAAGTAAGATTTCCATGGAAATGCTTGCTGATATTAATAAAAATACAGTTGATTTTTCTCCGAACTTTGACGAAACCGAAAAAGAGCCGGATGTATTGCCATCCAGATATCCAAACCTTCTGGTAAATGGTACCTCTGGTATCGCAGTAGGAATGGCAACGAATATACCACCTCACAATTTGAGGGAAATAATCAATGCGGTTGTGAGAATTATAGATAATAATGTAGAAGAAGACAGAGAAACCACTCTGGAGGAAATACTCCCCATTGTAAAAGGGCCAGACTTCCCTACCGGAGCCACTATTTTAGGCACTAGAGGTATTGAAGAAGCATATCGTACTGGTCGTGGCAAAATTAGAGTTCGTGCCATAACCGATATTGAGGCTATGCCAAATGGTAAAAACCGTATTGTAGTTACAGAACTTCCCTACATGGTAAATAAAGCAAGATTAATTGAAAAAATCGCTGAATTACATAGAGATAAAAAAGTTGATGGAATCACAGAGCTAAGGGACGAGTCCGATCGTCAAGGTATGCGTATTTGTATTGAATTGCGTCGGGATGCCAATCCAAATGTAGTTCTAAACCAGTTGTATAAACACACCCAGCTTCAGGATACCTTTGGTGTAATCATGTTGGCTTTGGTAAATCAAGAACCAATGGTTATGAATCTTTTACAGATGCTTCAGTTCTATCTAAAGCACCAGGAAGAGGTTGTAACCAGAAGAACCCAATATGATTTAAATAAAGCAGAAGAAAGAGCCCATATATTACAAGGCTTATTAATTGCTCTGGATCATATTGATGAAGTAATTCGTATTATTCGTGCTTCTAAAAATGTTCAGGAAGCAAAAACAACTTTAATAGAGACCTTCCAGCTGTCTGAAGCACAGTCACAAGCGATTGTTGATATGCGTCTTCGTGCATTAACCGGTTTGGAAAGGGAAAGATTAGAAGCGGAATACGCTGAGTTGATGAAGAAAATCGAAGAGTTTCGAGCAATTTTAGCAGACCGCAAATTACTTCTTGCTGTAATAAGGGAAGAAATCATCGTAATTCGTGATAAATTTGGTGATGAGAGAAGAACCTCCATTGGCTTTGATGAATTTGACATTTCCATGGAAGATTTAATTCCAAGAGAGAATACCGTAATTACTATGACAAAGCTTGGTTATATCAAGCGGATGACTGTTGATAATTTTAAGAGCCAGAATCGTGGTGGAAAAGGTATCAAAGGAATGCAGACCATTGATGAAGATTATATTGAGGATTTGTTTATGACAACCACTCATCATTATGTATTATTCTTTACCAATAAGGGACGTGTATATCGGTTAAAAGCCTATGAAATTCCTGAATCCGGACGTACTGCAAGAGGTACCGCCATTGTAAATCTTTTGCAGCTTCTGCCAGAAGAAAAAATAACCGCAGTCATTACGGTAAAAGAATTTGAAGATGAAAAATATTTATTTATGGCTACCAAAAATGGAATTGTAAAGAAAACACCAATCCGAGAATATGCCAATATTCGGAAGACAGGTCTTCAGGCAATTAATCTGCGGGAAGATGATGATTTGATTGAAGTAAAGGTAACAGATAAGCAAAAAGATATATTCCTGGTAACCAAAAACGGACAATGTATACGTTTTGATGAAAATGACGTACGACCAACCGGAAGAACTTCCATGGGTGTTATTGGTATGAATCTGTCTTATGATGATGAAATCATCGGAATGCAGTTAAATACCCAGGGTGAATATTTACTTCTAGTTTCCGAATATGGTCTTGGAAAACGTACCTCAATTGAAGAATTTACAATTCAACGCCGCGGCGGAAAAGGTGTCAAATGTTATAAGATTACCGGGAAAACTGGTAATGTAGTTGGTGTAAAAGCCGTTAATGAAAATAATGAAGTCATGATGATTACGACAGAAGGAATTGTAATCCGGATTGAATGCAGTCAAATTTCCGAAATTG
Source organism: Acetivibrio sp. (assembly GCA_031553075.1). Classification (GTDB taxonomy): domain Bacteria; phylum Bacillota; class Clostridia; order Lachnospirales; family Lachnospiraceae; genus DIGJ01. The sequence continues at coordinate 3,413 of JAVBLX010000069.1, read as the reverse complement.
GAAGAATTACTTCTGGTGTAAAACTTATGAGTCTGGATTCTGATAAGTCTATTAAGATTGCCAGTATTGCTAAGGTTCGTGAAAGTGATCCGAATATTGCCATTGAAGAACAAATTTTGGAAGAGGATCAAGAAATTTCCGCCGAAGGGGTTCAGAGATCATTTCAGTATGAGAGTGCTGAGGAAGAAGATATGACTGAGATGGCAGATGGCTTGAATGAGACAGAGGAAGAATAGAGTTTATTAGCATAAAGGTGTTGTACAGGTCAGAATGTGGAATTTGATATCTGTACGACACCTTTTTTCGGGTAGAATCAGGATAAAAACAAGTTTAAACCAAGCGATTCATGGGAAAAGCTAGTGTTTTCAATAGTTTGCTGTATTCCAGGTATAAAATATCGGGAGCACAGGTTTAAAGGCCAGTTGGAAAATCAGATAAAAAAATTAAGTAGAAAATCATTGATATAATATGGATTGGAGACACTATGAATCATTTTTTATCAAATTTAGAAAAGTTTAGAACTACTTGTGAACAAGAAGAGACAGATAAAAGAATTATTCTCCAGTTAACAAGGGATTATAAAGAGAAAATATTTGATAGGGAAACAGAATTATTTCATATAACAGCATCTGGGTTTACAATAAATGAAGATAAGACAAAACTGCTTATGGTACATCACAATATTTATAATTCCTGGTCCTGGATTGGTGGACATGCAGATAAAGAGGCAGATTTGTTATCTGTTGCACTAAGAGAGGTACAGGAAGAAACGGGTGTTGTGAATGTAGAACCATTGATGGAAGATATTATTAGCGTTGACATTCTTACTACAATTGGCCATTTTAAAAGAGGGAAATATGTACCACCTCATTTACATCTAAATATAACTTACTTTTTAATTGCCAGGGAAGAAGATCCTTTATATGTAAAGGAGGATGAAAATAGTGGGGTAAAGTGGATTAATATTGAAGAGATAGAAGATTATGTTTCAGAAGAAGAGATGAAAAAAGTTTATCTGAAGATTATCAATAAATTAGCCAAGAGTAATTTAAAAATCAAATAATTATCATTAAATCAAAAAGGAGTATCCTTAAATGAGTATTTCTAATATAAGAGTTATTCAAACAGATGAAATTATTAAAAATATAAAAGAAATGTGCATCGAAGCAAATATTCAGTTAACATATGATGTGAGAAATGCGATTGAAAATAGTATTTCAGAAGAAAAATCGCCTCTTGGAAAACAGATATTAGAGCAATTAGTGGAAAATCAGGTAATTGCTGTGGAGGATTCAATTCCTATTTGTCAGGATACAGGTATGGCAATTATATTTCTTAAAGTGGGACAAAATGTTCATATTGATGGAATGAATTTGGAGGATGCCATAAATCAAGGTATCCGTCAAGGATATGAAGAGGGATATTTAAGGAAATCCGTAGTAAAGGATCCTCTTATTCGTGAAAATACAAAAGATAACACGCCAGGGATTATTCATTATGAAATTGTATCAGGTGACAATATAGAAATAACGGTAGCACCAAAAGGGTTTGGCAGTGAAAATATGAGTAGGGTCTATATGTTAAAACCTTCTGATGGGACAGAGGGTGTAAAAGCAGCAGTAATAGAGAGCGTTAAATTGGCTGGCCCAAATGCTTGCCCACCAATCGTAATAGGTGTAGGAATTGGCGGCAGTTTTGAAAAATGTACCTATTTGGCTAAGAGAGCATTAACCAGGGATATTACTAAGCATTCGGAATTACCTCATATCAGGGAGTTAGAGGAAGAGCTTTTGGAGACTGTGAATAAGCTTGGCATTGGTCCCGGTGGTTTAGGTGGTTCAACCACAGCTCTTGGATTAAATATAGAAACGTATCCCACTCATATAGCAGGTCTTCCAGTAGCTGTTAATATTTGCTGTCATGTAAACCGACATGTTACAAGGGTAATTTAAAATACATAAGTATCACTAACTAATTTATGATGTTAACTTTATAAAGGGATTGTTAATTAGGATGTACTTGAATATTATGATAATCTTGTAAAACGAGTGAAGTGGTTTATAAAAAAAGTGGTTTACTGCTATGAAAAGTGGATAATATATAAAAGAATGAGGTATTATAGTGGATAAGTATATAAAAGTTCCTATGAATAAAGAAATATGCAAAACATTAAAGGCTGGAGATTATGTCTATCTAACAGGGGTCATTTATACAGCAAGGGATGCAGCACACAAAAGATTATACGAAACTATGCTGGAAGGAAAAGAGATTCCTATTGACTTAAATAATAATATTATCTATTATTTAGGCCCGACACCGGCAAGGGCGGGACAAGTAATTGGATCAGCTGGACCAACTACAAGCAGCCGTATGGATAAATATACTCCTTTGTTATTAGAGAATGGATTATGCGGTATGATAGGAAAAGGTAGACGTAGCAAAGAAGTGATTGATGCAATTATGAAAAATGACAGCATATATTTTGCAGCAGTAGGTGGGGCGGGTGCTTTGCTTTCCAAATGTATTAAGAAATCAGAACTAGTGGATTATGAAGATTTGGGTACAGAGGCTATACGAAAATTATATGTAGAAAACTTTCCTGTTATCGTTGTGATAGACAGTGTAGGAAATAATTTATATGACACCGCAATGGAGGAATATAGAAGAAATTAGAATTTATTCAGCTGTAAAACCCCTATTTTTAGTTTTAATAAATATTTCTATTCAATATATATTGTGTAAATTTTGGGATTATATTTTAAAATCTACCATATATAGAATAAATAATTTTTCATAATATTCAATTTTGAAAAACAGTTTAAATAGAGGGTTGACAAAGTATGTCCACCTTGCTATACTAAATAATGCGTCTGATGATGCGACTAAGAAAATATTGAACTTTAAGTTCAGCACTGTGGAGAAATACTCAAGAGGCTGAAGAGGCGCACCTGCTAAGGGTGAAGGTCGTTTGCGCGGCGCGAGGGTTCAAATCCCTCTTTCTCCGTTTATTTTCTTGAAAAAAATGTTGAAACTTTTTTTAAAAAAGTGTTGACATAGAAAAACAGATGTGTTAAGATATATCTTGCTGACGCGACAAGCGAAAGCAAAAACACATGAAATATTTAATTAGAACCTTGATAACTGAACAGTGAAACAACCTTGAAAATTCTTAAGAGAATTTTTATAAGATTTTTAAAAAATCTTAATGGAACCTGAAAAGGTTCGCGAACCGTTCTTTGAAAAAGAAAATTCCGTTGGAATTAACATTTTAAAGAACAACCTAGAAACAGTAAAAAAACGAGGATAAATTAGCCAAGCTAATTTCTGAGTGAAAACTGAATCAAACACTTTAATTTGAGAGTTTGATCCTGGCTCAGGATGAACGCTGGCGGCGTGCTTAACACATGCAAGTC
>JAVBLX010000017.1:0-7967 GCA_031553075.1 Acetivibrio sp. | reverse complement strand
GCTTTCTATTTTCACTGCTATTAGTGCACCTCCTTTTATCTGTGTTTCTTACACCTTCCTTACCTGCCCAACAAATTCATCTAAAGATAGAATTTGCCAGATACGCACTTTGTAATACAAGTGCCTCTGGTTAGGGGAAATCCCCCTAAAACCCCTTTTTATATATACTACATTGAAGTTTTACCATTACTTATACAAAATAAGTTGAAATTTTACCTGCACATATAAAAAGTACATTGAAATTTTACCCACACTTTTTACTCCCTTAATGACGTATTTTTCCGTCATATATAAAGTAGATTGAAATTCTACCTATACTTTTCCAAAGTGCGTTGAAGTTTTACCTGCATCAATAATTTTTCAATGTACTTTTTCAGCGCACTTCTTTTCTACCTCTATTCTCTGCAACGATTTTTTTGTTGCAACCAGCCATTGATTATAATCCTTATAGGGTTCAGGCGGTGGGCAATCCATGACTTCATAAGACAGCTTCTCGTATTTTAACTTCAATTCTTTGGCAGCTTTCCTTCCTGGTTCATCATTATCAAAACAAAAGCATATTCGTTTAATACCAGGGTGCTCTTTTAGAAAAGTCATAAGTGGGGCATCTGAGAGCATTCCTAATGCCAGCATATTCGATTCAAAATCATTAAAAATATCCATGTAGCTAATCAGATCAATAGCAGCCTCAAACACAAACAGTTCCTGACAATCATCATGAACTACATTAAACCCATAATTCTTATCATTTCCTGCCACATCGCATTTAAAGCCTTTTCCATTTCGATCAAACACACCCCGCATACTTGCAAATTTTGTATTTCCATCTTTGTCATTGCCTTTAAAAACAATATTGTGATATGCTCTTGCCTCATAAATCATATTTCTGTCTACAAAGTATTGGATCACCTGTTTTGAAATGGCACGTTGTCCATACAAATAAGCAAACAAGTAACTATTGTTTGCTGCAGGAGCCGGAAGAATAAATTGTTTCTTAGCCTCCGGTTCCCTTTTTGTGAGATGCTTTATGGCTACAGATTGTACTGCCCCCTCCATTCTTTTATATCCTGCAAAATCCAAGAGCCAGAACACGGCTTCTTTTATCTCCATTCCAGCAAACACTCTTAGAAAATCAACCTGTGAGCCACCATTCTCCCCCTTTTCATATTGTTTTGACCAACGGAACCAATTGGTGCGATGATAAATCCGTATGGAGTCCATTTCCTTAAGAGTATGGTAATTCCCCACCCGTTTTACGGTATACCCTAAATTGGCAGCTACCGCTGTAAGATCCACACTTTTTGCAAGGGAAAGCTCTTCTTCCGTAAACCCTGGCATATCATCACCTTCCCCTTCCCGTCTCAGCAACCTTAGATGAAGATTCGAAATCCAGTGTTTCATAAGAATTTGTAAAGTGAATAGACGGATTTTTCATCATTTTTTTATCTTTAAAGCTGAAAAAGCTACTATTATCTCCTCCAACAATGACATGGTCAGCAAGTGGGATTCCCAGCAGATTTGTCAACTGCAGCAAACGATCCGTTAATTGTACATCCTCATTTGTTGGAGTCAAACTGCCACTGGGATGGTTATGCACCAAAATCATGCTAGATGCGTTGGATAAAATACTGGCTTTAAATAACTCCCTCGGTGCTGCTATCGCAGAATTAAGACTTCCTATACTTGCAAAATGACAATTGATCGGAGTTCCATCGCTTTTCAAATTAATCACACAAACAACCTCACGATCCATTTCACAAAGGATCTCACCTAAAACAGCAACTACATCCTTAGGACTTTTTATCTTATGTTCCGAAAGAATAGGAGCATCCTTTATAAGCCTTACAGATACCGTATCAATTTGAAATACTTCCTTATTGCTCACTTGATTCCTCCGCCCCCAGTTCTACATGAATAATAAAATCATTTTTCTGAGATTTCATTATTTCCGCCAATTCCTGAATCGTTTCTACCCTTATCTCCTGCATGCTTCCCTCCTATCTGGACTGCTCTTTCTCGTTTTGAATAGACTCTTCTACCACAATATTATCCAAGCTCCTGTTCGGTGTTTCTGAAGCAAGGGTGAGCGTTCTTAAATCCTTGTCATAATGATAGACTTGATTCGATAAACGATCTTCCAACGATACCTGAGTCATGTTGATATCACATACCATTTCAGCAAGTTCATTGGGATCTGCGGTCGCAGCAGCGACAACGATTACCTCATGCACAGAAGATGGCAATACATAAAGGTCTCCTTCCATTGTTTCAGCCAGCTTATGCAGTTCTTCCTCATACAACATAGAAGACGCTCCATTGATACCATTGCTGTTAGAAAGAATATACATCTTTCTATTCGGACTATCTTTTTGAAAATCCTCTAATTCTTTTAATTCTTCTTGAGTCATAGATTCTTCCAGTATCTTAAACATTACTTCCTGCATATTCTTCACATCGGGTGGAAACAAGTTTTTTGTATTACAAAGAGCCGCTTGATATAGCTCTTGCTCATGCATGTGAAAGGTTGATACGGCTATATTATTTGTAATCAAAAAACTCTTTACATCCTCCTTCGTTGCTTCAAGGACGAAGCGATAGACAATCGATAAATCCTGGAATTCCCTATGAGGGACATGCTCAAGCATGCTTTTGTTCTGCTCGGTATTTACAAGTGTCATCACAATTTTATCTCTATCAACCACTATTTTATCAAGACTTGGCGGCAGGTCCTGATAGAGCGCTTTCATCTGGATCGCGGCAGATTGCAGAACCTCCTGCAAATTCTCACAGCGCTGGTAATCTTCATACATATGGTTCAGAAATATAGTTGGAACGAGACTCTGGGATTTACCTACTTCCGCTGATAACAGGCTCAGTCCATCTAGTACCCCATTTACTTTTGTTACTGGCGAAACTTCTACCACGTAATCCTTGAATTCTTCCGGCATATAATTAGTTATCTGCACGGCAACTATTTCCTTAAACATTTTATAATCCATCATAAAAATCTTTCCTCCTTAAATGCAGATTTTCTGCACGAAAAAAGCCGAAGTATCAAAACCTCGGCTCATCATCAATATTATTATCATAATTCATTTTTTCCTATCCACAAAGGGATAGGCTTGTCTCCGTGAACTGCCTGCTCCCCTTGCGGGTAAACTATATTCGATTCACGAAACACTTTTCAAGGGCTGTCCCGTATCCGATGCATGTTTCCTCCTAATTGCGTGCTGCAATCCCTACAAATGCAAGTACTATTCTTGCTACTAGCGAAAACAGCAGCAGAAATAATTTCAGTGCATTCAGTGCAAGTTTAAATAAGAACAAGAACACCTGCAAAAATCCTTTCAGCACCATCAAAATTCCCATGCCCGTCTTTCTTAGAATATTTCCTATCATAATGTCTCCCTCTATCCCCATTTGCTGACCAGGTCAGCCATAAGGGAATCCTCCTCTATTTTTTCCGTGACAACTTCTTGGACCATCGATGGAATACGAATCATTTGTCCACTTGCAAGAGCCGTTCCAAGGATGCGGATCAGTTCATCTTTCATTTCAATCTGGATGTCCCTCTTTGCTTCTTCCAGATCTGCCTTCGTAATGACGCTAGTCTTATTCTGTTCCCGTTTTACTGCTTCATTGGTCAGATTATTTTCATCAAAACTTTTGATATAAAAGTCTATCGCATTGATCATGAACTCATTAATCGACTTATGAATACTGGGGTTCAAATCCTGGACTACCTTATGAACTCTTAAATGCTGTTCGTTGCGAAGATTAAGACGTAAACTATAATTAAAAATATTATCCTTTGCCATCTATATTCACCCCTCTATCCGACCTTTTCCTTCTTACGGTTTCCAGCCAGATACAGCTTTCCCAGATACTCATATCCTTTGGCATTTGCCTTTACATCCTCTATGTACTGGATATTGGTGCCCTTTTGTTCACCAAACACTTTCATGACTCTTGCCCCACCGCCAACAAATACAATCGCTGTGGTCTCCAGATTATATCCATGCTCCACTAAGGTAGAATACACTTGCTGGGCAAATTTCTTTAGCTCGACTTCCATAATCTCGACGTATTTCTTTGGTAAACTGCTGATTCCCCTCTCCATATATTCTTGGATATCGCTTTCATCCATTTCTTTTCCAAGCTGTCTGACACATTGTTCGTTGATCGCTCTCATACATTTAATCAAGCCAATCTTATGTATTGTAACACACTCTGACTCATCCGGTGAATATTTTTTTATCGGCATGATGTCTAAAGTCCAGCTTCCAATATCGACAATCACAACCCTCTCCGGCAGTGTTCGGATGCGATCGACTACTGCTGCATAGCACTGTGGATATACGGATACTCTTGAGATATGAATGCTGTATTTATTTTTATCATATCGAAAAGTAACATCTTTGCTTCTGGATAAGTAATCAATAAAAGCTTGTTTCTCCGCTCCAAATTGTGTTAAGGGCAAACCAACGGATAAAAGTACATTTGCACTTCTCATACCTCGCCGTTCTAATTCCTTTGCTACTGATGCCAGGGTAAGAAGATAATAGTTCTCATCATCCACCTTAGTATCCTTTACTTCCATTCGTTTTCCACCGATTTTGTAATATACACCATCATACTCTAATACATCTTCAAAAAATGCAGGCTCTGTGGTTATCTCTTTGATTCCGGCTGAAAATACTTTACTCACAGTTTTCATATTTGACCAACCGTGATCTATTCCAATTACTTCAATATGGTTGTCCATTTTTTTTCTTCCTCCTTTTCACTTGTCGTTTTCTTTCCTAAAAGCTTCTTCATACATGGAAAACAATATCCTTCGCTCTTTTTATAGGGACACTGATAGCAAATATGTGACTCATCAGAAACTTCTAGCTCCTTTATTGCAGATTCCTTTACACATTTCTTTAAAATGCATTGATGATTGTTCCCATAAAAAAACTTACATTTCATACATTGTTCCAGTTCCTGCTCCAGTTTCACCTCTATCACAGGTGTATCTTTAAATCTTGTTTTTTTCTTTGTTCTTGTATTAATTCCCACGTTATTCACCAGCCCCTCTTGAAGCCGTTGTACCCAGGAACTCATTTCCAACTTTACAGGTAGAAACTAAATTAACTCTTTTTCGATTAATCATGACTTTATCTCCCCTATTTTTACAACAAAAAAGTAGGACTGAAGTCAGCTATGATGGAACCTGTCCATGCTAAAGAGCTAATTTAGTCCTACCTAAATTGATATTATATTGATTTTTAGGGCGTTTCCGCCCTTTCACAAATGCATCAGCCTTTCTAAATGTTATATTAATGCACATTTCCCCTCTCTGAATAATCTTGGTCATATAACCAAATCAGCACCAGCTCTGTCATTGCCACACCTCGTCCAACTTTTCCGGGCAAAAAAAACCGGACTAAGTCAGCAGCATAAAGGACAGTCTAAACTGTTATCAATACTTTGGTGAAACGTACACTCCCCTGTTTTAAAGGGAAATTCCCCTTCTTTCAGAGTTATTTTACTTGCTGTTATATTAATGCAAGTATTGTCTTTTGAATTGTAAGATGGGCCCATCCAAACTCAAAATCACCATTATTTTGGTATTTTTTCGTAGGACTAAATCAGTGGGAACCCTTATGTTTACTAGGTTCTTACTAACTTGACATTATCATAACAGGTTACCCCGAATCAATCACCGCAATTAAAATACCCTTTCCAAAAAGCCCCGTCGGACTATTCTGCAAAGGGTTAATACAAGATATAGCTCTTCCCTCATTCACTGCAAATTCAAGCCGTTTTGGCTTTTCAATAAAAATAATTTCCTCATACTGCACCAACTGGTCAATCCTGTCTTCACTAATGACAACGATTCCATATCCGCCATGAAGCTCCACCACCCTTGCACCAAGCTCCTCACCAATCGCAGCAAGATTTCCAGTATGTCGTACAATCAGCTCCCATGTATTTGTTTCTGGGTCAAATCCCACATCCAAATCGCTGGTTCGCTCCCTCATATCATTGCTAATAGCCAATGCCAAATTTAATTGATTATCCACCTTTCCACTGTCCATGAATATTCACCCAAATATTGTTTTAATAAATATATATTCGGCGAATCCTCATTTTACACATGGCGAGACATAAAAAGTATTGGTTTTAATTTACATCCGACACACTCTAATGAAGAGCTTCAAAAGCAATATTCTGGAAAATTTAATTTTAGCTTTTTGTTTTTCCAGTATTTTTCCAATATAGATAGGCCAGTTGAACACTGTAGCACAGTGAATCTACCTCGTATTTACGTCCCCATAAAGCTGGATTCATTTCCGTTAAATCAGTTTGATGTCCATTTCCATTGGCTGTCTCATTAAAAGCATTGGCATATGGTCAGCCAGAACAGCAGGAGCAGAAAAAGAATTATATTTTCAAAACAAAACTCGTCAAGCAGGGAAGTGTCCGGTCACTACTGCCCACCTTACACTAAATTGAAAAAATGGATTCCCTTTCATGGATAAAGTACATCACATCCAAATTATCCATCTCTATCAGCGCATAATCACTTTTCAGCTTCACGCCTTACAATAAGATTCATCGTATCCCACTTATATTCCATATCTTCCACTAACTTAAACTGAGTTCTGCACCGATCAAGATTATGGTCTTTCCTATGTATTTTAAAATAAACATCACCATTCAAATAATCCGTCAAAAACCGCATTCCACACTCAAAAGTCATAGTCTTAGCTCCGGTTGGCAAAAGCTCCACTTCTTCTTTCGTAAGCTTTTTCCTGCATCCTTCAATAAATCCCTTTGTATACAAAGAAAATAAGTCCATACTACACTCGACTTTAAGCAAATCCAATTCATCCTCTGCGGCTGTGCTTGCCCCAAATCTGATGGAATCACCAAAATCATTAATTGCAAGTCCTGGCATGACGGTATCCAAATCAATGACACAGATCCCTTTTCCGGTTCTATTGTCTAACATAATATTATTTAACTTTGTGTCATTGTGGGTTACGCGGATCGGTATACCACCTTTTTCCTGCAGCTCGCTCAGGAAGCATGCCATCCTTTCCCTCGCCAAAACAAACTCGATTTCTCTTCCAACCGTCTTGGCTCGTCCCATCCGGTCTTCATCCAATGCTTGCTTAAAAAGTGCCAGCCTCGCCCTTGTATCATGGAATCCTTTAATGGTTTCATGCAAAGTTTCTGCCGGATAATCTGCCAGTAAACATTGAAAATTCCCAAAAGCAACTCCACTCTCATAAAAGTGCTCCACTTTTTCTACTTTCTCGCAACAGATAACATCTGTAATAAAAACATAGGCGCGCCAATAATTCTTTTTTGAGTCAATATAATATAACCTTTCGTCCTTTGTTGGAATCAAAGTCAGCGTTTCCCTTTTGGCATCTCCGCCTTCTTCTTCAATTTTTTTCCGTAAATGTTGGGTCACACCAATAATATTTTCCATTAATTCATCTGGATTGGCAAATACATCACTGTTTATTCTCTGTAGTATCACATTAAAAGTTTCTGCCCTGCTGCCAACACACTCCAACAAGTAAGTGTCATTGATATGTCCATTTCCATAGGGAGTACTTGAAATCACTTCTCCCCCAAATTCAAACTTCCCAATTACTTCTTGTAATTGTTCTTCCGTCACCAGCTGCATCTGACCTACCTCCATAATTCCCAGGGATATTCCCCTTGGTCCTTCATTCTACTGATTGCATTTACCACCATTTCTTTATCTTCCTGATAGGTAACACCATACCATTTATCCTCTGATTCAAGAACCGTTACTCTCGCCTTGCCTTCTCTTGTTAGCTCACCAACCACTTCTGGCAAAAAAAACTCTCCCTTTAAAGGATTCTCTGCCATTACTTTTTCTAAAAAACTCGGAAAGCGGTTGGCAATTTCATTCACGATACTTTCATGAAATCCCCATAGAT